>JBKOZA010000489.1:0-2425 GCA_046725675.1 Candidatus Methylomirabilota bacterium | reverse complement strand
TGGTCATCGTCAACGGCCCCGTGCGCGCCGCGCTCGAGGTGAACTGCGGCGTCGGGGTGTTCGGGCCGGGCTGGCGGGCCAACGCCACGATCGGCCGCGCGGTGCGGCTGGTGTGGGCCAACATCGGTGGCGCCGGCCCCGGCGTGATCAGCATGTCCACCTTCGCCCAGCCCGGGCGCTACACCTACTGCATCGGCGAGCGCGAGGAAGACAGCCCGTGGGAGCCGCTGCACGTCGAGCACGGCTTCGCCGAAACCGACAGCACGGTGGCCGTCCTCGCCGCCGAGGGGCCTCAGGTGGTCGTCGACGCCCGCAGTCGCAGCGCGCGGGACGTGCTGACGACGATCGCCCGCAACGGCGAGGCGATCGCCAGTCACGCCATCGGCGAGCTGGGCGACACGCTGGTGGTCGTCGGCCCCGAGCACGCCGGCACGATCGCCGCCGAGGGCTGGTCCAAGGCCGACGTGCGCGCGTTCCTCTGGGAACACACGCGGGCCGAGGTCGACGGCGCCCGCGTCGCGAAGTTCCGGGATCCGGACGCGCTGCACGTCGTGGTCGCCGGCGGCACGGCCGGGCGCTTCTCGGCGTGGGTCCCGGGCTGGCCCTTCCGCGGCGCGCCGTCGCGCCTCGTCCTGAGGCGGATCGCCGCACCGCGCTGAGCCGGTCCCTCAGCCCTCCAGCGTCAGGTCCGTGACTGCCAGCGGTCCCGGCGTCTCGGTGTAGCGCACCTCGCGCAGGCCAAGCATCGCGCCGAGCCGGTCGGCGGGCACGGTGAGCGGGCCCGGGGACGGGGCCGCCCCCGGCGCGGGCTGCGGGAACGCGGTGGAGCGGGCACTGTGAAACGTCAGCGTGCCCTCGACCTTCTGCAGCGTCTGGTGAATGTGTCCGTTGAGGACGGTGACGGAGCCGAAGCGACGCAGGAGCGCCAGCGCCTGCTCGCCGTCGCCCGTGACCCAGCCCCAGGCCGGGTACACGGCCCACAGCGGCACGTGGCTGTAGACGACCACGGGGGTGCTGGTGCCCAGCGGCGCCAGGTCGCCCTTGAGCCAGGCGAGCTGCGCATCGCCGAGCGCCCCCATGCCGCCGCTCTTGTAGCTGAGGACGTTGACCAGGCCCACGAAGTGCACGCCCTGATAGTCGAAGCTACGCCAGCCGTCGCCGACCGTGGCGCGGCCGTACCGCTGCAGGAACTCCTTGCCGCCGTCCGCGAACACGTCGTGCTCGCCGGGGATGTAGAACACCTCGGACGTCCGCAGCGCCTTCAGCGACTCGGCGAGCGTGTCGAACGAGCCGGCCTTCTGGGCGTGGGTGAGGTCGCCGGTGTGCAGCACGAACGCCGGCGCCGGGCTCAGCGCGTTCACCAGCGTGATCGTGCGCGAGAGCGAGGCGAGCGGATCGGGGTTGGCGGCACCCTTGTACCCGACGTGAGTGTCGCTGATCTGCACGAAGCTGAACGTTCCGGCGGCTCGCGCCCGTCGAGGCACGCCGAGGATCGACGAGGACGCTACCCCGCCGCTCACCACCCACGCCAGACCGGTGCCCGCCCATGCCATGCACTCGAGAAATCCTCGACGATCCATCGTCCTCTCCTCCGTGGTGGCCACCGTCTCAGCGGACGAGCACGGTGCCGGTCATGTGTGGGTGCAGCGCGCAGAAGTACTGGTAGGTGCCGGCCGTCGCGAACGTCCGCGAGAACGTCTCCTCGTGCTCGAGTCCCGCCGACGCGAACACGCCGGTCCGCGAGGTCACCGTGTGCGGCTCCTCGTCGCCGTTCACCCAGGTCACGGTGGCTCCTACCGGAACAGTCAGGGTGGTCGGGGAGAACGCGAACTGGTGGATCTCCACGTGGGATGGGGGCAAAGCCGGATGGACGTCGGCCGCGCCCAGCACGACGGCCGCGATCCCCAGCGCTCCTGCGACGACCAGCCCCCTGATGCGCATCCTCATCGGCGTACCTCCTGCCGGCGTGGCCGGCTCTCATTGCTGCCAACGCGGGGAGGGCGTCAACGTTCCTGGCGGCCGGCAACGATGCCGGCGGGAACGAATCGGGCCCGGCCGCGTTGGCAGCAATGACGGGATTCCTGAGGACGCGCGCAGTACGATGGCCGGGCATGGGGGTGAGACCGGGAGCCGACGAGAGTGGACTGGGCCGGGAGGCGCTGGCCTATGTCGACTCGCTCTACAATCTCGCGCGCTACCTGACGGGTCACGACGCCGATGCCGAGGACCTCGTCCAGGAGACCTACGCGCGAGCCCTCAAGGGCGCCGGGCAGTTCACGCCGGGGACGAATCTCAAGGCCTGGCTGTTTCGCATTCTGCGCAATACGTTCATCAGTGACCGGCGCCGACAGCGCAACAACCCCGTGGTCGGCGGCCTCGACACGGTCACACCCTCGAGCCTCGACATCGGTGGGCAGGGCTGGCT
>JBKOZA010000488.1:0-2100 GCA_046725675.1 Candidatus Methylomirabilota bacterium | reverse complement strand
GGAGCAGGCGGCGCCGAAGGCGCCTACGCCGACCGTGGAGAAGGCGCCGAGTGCGGAGACCGAAGGACGGACGCCACCGAAGGCTCCCGCCGCACCCCGCGTGGAACCCCCGCCCCCCTCGGCTGCGAGACCTGTGACGCCTCGCCCCGAGACACCTCCGGCGGCGCCGAGAGAGCCGGCCGCGCGCCAGGAAGTGGACACGAGGCCACGGGCCACGCCTCCGTCGACAGAGGCGGACGACGGGGCGGCCGCGGTCGACTGGCTGCTCAAGCGGGGCCGCTAGCCTCAGGACGTCAGCGAACGAGCAACGCGCTCCGCATCGGCATGTCCAGGTGCCGGCGGTTGGTGCCGCGCAGCGCATCGATGACCGCGTTCACCACCGCAGGCGTTGAGCCGATGGTCGCCGCCTCGCCGATTCCCTTCGCGCCGAGCGGGTTGAACGGCGTCGTGGTGACCGTGGCCTCGGCGCGGAACGACGGGAAGTCGGCGGCGCGGGGGACCGCGTAGTCCATCAGCGACCCCGTGCTGAGCTGACCGTCGTCGGCGTACACGAGATCCTCCCAGAGCGCCTGGGCGATGCCCTGGGCGAGACCGCCGTGGACCTGCCCGGCCACGAGCGTCGGGGAGATGCGCACGCCGCAGTCGTCGACGGCGACGTAGTCGCGAAGTCGCACCCCACCGGTCTCGCGGTCCAGCTCGACCACCGCCACGTGAGCGCCGAACGGGTAGACGAGCTGCGGGGGCCGGAAGAAATCGCTCGCCTCCAGACCGTGCTCGAGATCCTTGCTGAGGCCCTCGCCATAGGCGGTGGCGGCGATGGCGGCCAGGCCCAGGGCCTTGGCCGGGGCGCCCTTGACCTGGTAGCGGCCGGCCTCGAACACGACGTCCTCCGCGGCCGCCTCCAGCATGCTGGCGGCGATCCGGCGCGCCTTGTCCTGCACCTTGAGGGTCGCGTTCAGGATCGCGGTGCCGCCGACGGCGAGGCTGCGGCTGCCGCCGGTCCCGTTGCCCATCTGCACGGCCGCGGTGTCGCCGTGACGGACGACGATCTTGTCGAAGTCGACGCCGAGGTGGTCGGCGATAATCTGCGCGAACGTCGTCTCGTGTCCCTGGCCGTGCGCCGAGGTGCCGGTGTAGGCGGTCACGGTGCCGGACGGCTCCACCCGGACCACGGCGCTCTCGTAGGGGCCGAAGCCGCACATCTCCACGTACACCGCCTCACCGATCCCGAGCAGCGTGCGATCCCCGCGCTCGAGCCGCTCCTGCTGCTCGCGGCGCAGCTTGTCAACCCCGGCCAGATCCAGCGCCTTGGTGAGCGCCCGGTCGTACTCGCCGGAGTCATAGTTCTGCCCGGTGGGCGTCGCATACGGAAACGCGCTCGGTGGGATGAAGTTCTTCCGCCGCACGTCCTCCGGGCTCCGGCTCAGCTCGGCCGCCACGATGTCGACGAGGCGCTCGAGATAATACGCCGCCTCCGGCCGCCCGGCCCCGCGGTACGCGGCCACCGTCGTGGTGTTCGTGAACACGCAGGTCGACTGCAGGTCGACGTTGGTGACCTTGTAGACGCCCACGCCCATGAACAGCGTGAGATCGGGAATGAACGTGAACACCGGATAGGCGCCGATGTTGGCGGTCACCTTCATGCGCAGCGCCGTGATGGTGCCATCGTCCTCGACGGCCGCTTCGAGGTCGGCCACCTGCGCGCGGCCGTGGGTCGTCGCCGTCATGTGCTCCAGGCGCGTCTCGACCCACTTGAGGGGCACCCGGTGCTGGCGGGCGAGCGCGGCGACGACCACGTCCTCCGGGTAGCAGCCGAACTTGTTGCCGAAGCCACCGCCCATGTCCGGGTTGATCACCCGGATGAGGTTCTGGTCCAGGCCCAGGACAGCCGCCAGATCGGCGCGCAGGTTGTGGGGCGCCTGGGTCGTGGCCCACACGACGATCCCCCGCGTGGTCGGGTCGGGCGCCGCCACGCAGGCGCGCGGCTCCATCGCGACGCTGCACAGCCGCTGGCTCACCATGCGTTGCTTCACGACGCGCCGGGCTCGGGCGAAGGCCGCGTCGGGATCGCCGGCCTTGATCTGATTCTTGTGCTCGACG
>JBKOZA010000487.1:0-15952 GCA_046725675.1 Candidatus Methylomirabilota bacterium | reverse complement strand
GACGCAAGTGAGCTTCGCGCGGCGGCTGGAGCACATCGAGCCGTTTCTCGCCGTCGAGGTTGCCGAGCGCGCCCAGGTGCTCGAGCGGCAAGGGGTGGACGTCGTGCACCTGGGCTACGGGGAGCCCGACTTCGCCCCCCCGCCGGTCGTGCAGGAGGCGCTGGATCGGGCGATCCGCGACGGCCATATGCGCTACACGCACAGCCTCGGCATCCTGCCCCTGCGCGAAGCGATCGCCGAGCACTACCGGGCCACGTACGGCGTGAAGGTCTCACCGGACCAGGTGCTGGTGACGCCCGGCACGTCGCCGGCGATGCTCCTGCTGTTCGGCACGCTCCTCGATCCGGGCGACGAGGTCGTCCTCAGCGATCCGTACTACGCCTGCTATCCGAACTTCATCCGTTACGCCGAGGGCGTGCCCGTTTACGTCGACACGACCGAAGAGGATGGCTTCCAGTATCGTCCCGAGGCCATCGGGACCCGCCTGGGACCCCGCACGCGGGCCATCCTGGTCAACTCGCCAGGTAATCCCACCGGAGCGGTGCTGGCGCCGGAGCGGATGGCGGTCATCGCCGCGCTGGCGGAGGAGCGGTCCGCCTTCGTCGTCGCCGACGAGATTTACCACGGTCTCACCGAGGGCGGGCGCGACCGCTCGATCCTCGAGTACACCGACCGCGCCTTCGTGCTGAACGGCTTCTCGAAGGCCTTCGCGATGACCGGCTGGCGACTCGGCTATCTGATCGCGCCGCCCAGCCACGTCCGCGCGCTGCAGCGGCTCTACGGCAACTTCTTCATCTCGACCAACGAGTTCGTGCAGTGGGCTGGCGTCGCGGCGCTGCGGGAGGCCGCCGACGCGCCGGCGCGATTCGCCCGGGTGTTCGCCGAGCGCCGGCGCCTGCTGATCGACGGCCTGCGGGCGATCGGCCTGGGGGTGGGCTTCGAGCCGACGGGCGCCTTCTACGTCCTGGCCAACGCCCGGCACTTCTCCGGGGACTCGCTGGCCTTCGCCTACGAGATCCTGGAGCACAGTCACGTCGCCGTCACGCCGGGCATCGCGTTCGGCCGCAATGCCGAAGGCTACCTGCGCTTCTCCTATTCAGCGTCCGCCGAGCGCATCCGCGAGGGCCTGCGGCGGCTGGCCGCATTCCTGGCGACCCGTCGATGACCTCACCGGCGTGCCCGGCCTGCGGCGGGCAATGGCCGGCCCCGGAGCAGCGGATCGCGGACTGTGGGTCCACGATCGCCTACCTGCACGACGACCAGTTCTTCGCCGGGTGGACGTTCCTCGTGCTCAAGCGTCACGCCACCGAGCTGTGGCAGCTCGAGGCGGTCGAGCGAGCGCAGCTGATCGAGGAGGTCGCGCGCGTGGCGCGCGCGGTGAGTACGGCCTTCGGCGCCGTCAAGATGAACTACGAGCTGCTGGGCAACGCGATCGCGCACGTTCACTGGCACCTCGTTCCCCGCCGCGGCGACGATCCGTCCCCCAAGATGCCGGTGTGGACGGTTCCCCACGAACCACGGCGGCTGGGCCCCGCCGAGATGGCCGAGCGAATCGCGCTGATCCGCTCGCACCTCGGCGCCTGAGGCGTCGCCCCATCGTCCGCCGTCAGCTGGTGATCCGGAACTTCGACCCTAGACCTCGCATCGCCAACCGCCTTCCGTTCCCGGTCGAGATCGGCCGGGTGTCGGTCCATGACGGGGCGCTGCGAATCTCCGCCGATCGCTAGAGGGAGACGCGATGCGAGAAACCGCGGACGCCAGGCGGGCACGGGCCCGCAAGATTCTCCAGGCGCTCGAGCGCGCCTACCCGGATGCCAGGATCGCACTGAACTTCCGCTCGCCGTTCGAGCTCCTGGTGGCCACGATTCTCTCGGCGCAGTGCACCGACGAGCGCGTGAACATGGTGACGCCGGAGCTTTTCCGCACCTATCCCGATGCGCGGGACCTGGCGCGCGCGAGGCCCGAGCGGCTGGAGGAGCAGATCCGGTCGACCGGCTTCTTCCGCGCCAAGACGCGCTCGCTGTTGGGCATGGCCCGTGCGGTCGTCGAGCGCCACGGCGGCGAGGTCCCGAGCGCGCGCGGGGCCCTCACCGCGCTGCCGGGAGTCGGCCTGAAGACCGCCAACGTCGTGATCGGCAACGCGTTCGGCGGGGACGCCCTCGCGGTCGACACCCACGTCTTCCGGGTGTCCCAGCGGCTCGGCCTGGCCCGTTCGGACGACCCCGACGCGATCCACGACCAGCTGGTGGCGCTGCTGCCGCGCGGCCGGCTGACCCGCGCGACGCATCTGCTGATCGTCCACGGCCGCCGGACCTGCGTGGCGCGCAAGCCTCTCTGTCCCGCGTGCCCGGTGCGCACGCTCTGCCCCTGGCCGGGCAAGAGCAAGCCGTGAGAGGTCAGAGTCCGCCGGTGACGTCGATGGTGACGCCGGTGACGAAATCGGCGTCGCCCGAGGCCAGGAAGCAGATCACGCGCGCCTGGTCCTCGGCCTCGGCCATGCGGCGCAGCGGAGTGCGTGCGATCTCGCGTCCTTGCTGCTCGGCCGAGCGCTGCTCCCAGCGCGGACGGATCCGCTCGGTCAGGGTCATGCTGGGCGCGATGGCGTTGACGGTGATGCCGGACGGGCCCAGCTCGGAGGCCAGCTTGCGGGTCAGTGCGATGATGCCGCCCTTGGCGGCGGCGTAGGCGCTGCTGCTGCTCTCGCTGAGGCCGCGCCCGGCGATCGACGAGATGTTGACGATCTTTCCGCGATGCTGCCGCCGCATCACCGGCGCCACCGCGTGGCAGAAGAGGAAGGTGCCGGTCAGGTTGAAGTCGAGCAGCCGTTGCCAGTCCTCGAGTGTGAGCGCGTCGACCGTGGCGGCGGGCTCCTGGATGATCGTGCTGCCGCCCACCGCGTTGACGAGGATGTCGATCCGCCCGTGCTCGCGCACCACCCCCTCGACCACCGCCTGGACCTGGGCGGCGTCGAGGGCATTGGCCGGCTCTGCGCGCGCCCGCCCGCCGGCGTCGCGAATGGCTGCCACCACCTTTTCCAGGCGTCCCTGGTCGGTGTCCACTCCGACCACGACCCCGCCCTCGCGACCGATGATCTCGGCGGTGGCCTTGCCGATTCCGCTGGCCGCGGCCGTGACGACCGCCACCTGATCGGTGAATCGCATGGCTGGCGTCCTCCCGGTGCGGACACTACCACTGCTCCGCGCCTTGACACCCCCTGGCTTTTGCCGTAGAGTTGTGCGTTGCAAAATTGCTATCCTGACAGATACTTACGCTTCGAAGCCCTTGACCGAGCCGAAAGGGACACGATGTCGACGCCCGTTCCGAAGGAGCACGAGATCGAGCGCAAGTGGTTCGTCGTCGACGCCGAGGGTCAGGTGCTGGGACGCCTGGCCACGCGCGTCGCGTCGATCCTGCGCGGCAAGCACAAGAGCACCTTCACGCCCCACCTGGACGTCGGCGACCACGTCGTCGTGGTCAACGCCGAGAAGGTCCACGTCACCGGCCGCAAGCGCACCGACAAGGTCTACCGGTGGCACTCCGGCTACATCGGCGGACTGCGCGAGGTGCCGTTCGAGAAGATGGTCAGGTCCCATCCCGAGCGGGTGATCGAGTGGGCGGTGCAAGGCATGCTGCCCAAGAATCGGCTGGGACGCGCAATGGCGAAGAAGCTCAAGGTCTACCGGGGAGCGGCGCATCCGCACGAGGCCCAGCAGCCTCAGGCGCTGCCGGCCACCTCCCGGCGTGGGGAGGGGCGCTAGATGGCGACCGTGCTCGACAGGTTCTACGGCACCGGACGGCGCAAGACGTCGGTGGCGCGTGTGTGGATCCGGCCCGGCTCGGGGCGCACGACGATCAACCGCCGTGAGTTCGAGGACTACTTCCCGCGCGAGACGCTGAGGATGATCATCGCGCAGCCGTTGCAGGTCACCAACACCGCCGGGCAGTTCGACATCGTCGCCACCGTCGCCGGGGGAGGGCCCACCGGCCAGGCCGGGGCGGTGCGTCACGGACTGGCGCGCGCGCTGGCGCGCTTCGACGACAAGCTCCGCCAGCCGCTGAAGAAGGCGGGTCTGTTGACGCGCGACCCGCGCATGCGCGAGCGGAAGAAGTACGGCCAGCCGGGCGCCCGGCAAAAATTCCAGTACTCGAAGCGCTGACCACCGTGGTCACCACCGACCGCATCCGCGTGGCCGTCGCCGGCGCCAGCGGCTACATGGGCGCCGAGTTGCTGCGGCTGCTCCTGGCTCATCCGCGTGTGCACCTGACTGGTGTCACCTCGGAACGGCTGTCCGGCGAGCGCTTGTCGCAGGCCTACCCGCACCTGCGCGGGCTCACGGATCTGACGTTCCACGACCTCGACGCCGGCTGGCTCGCCGACGTCGCCGACGTGGTGTTCCTGGCCCTGCCGCACATGGAATCTCAGCGCGCGGTGCCGATCCTGCGAGCGCGTGGCCGCCGGGTCATCGACCTGTCGGCCGACTATCGCCTGCGCGATCCCGAGGACTACGTGACCTGGTACAAGGCGCCACACGTCGACCCGGCCAGGCTGGCCGAGGCGGTGTACGGGCTGCCTGAGCTACATCGCAAGGCCATCGCGGGCGCTTCGCTGGTCGCCTCGCCGGGCTGCTACGCCGCCGGCGCGATCCTGGCCATGGCGCCGTTGCTCAAGAACGGCCTGGCCCGCCTCGACGGCATCGTGATCGACGGCAAGTCGGGGGTGACCGGCGCCGGGGCCCAGGGACGCAAAATCGACCCGATGTACCTCTACACGGAGGCCAACGAGAACCTCCAGGCGTACGCCGTCGCGTCCCACCGGCACACGCCCGAGATCGAGCAGGAGCTCTCGGCGCTGGCCGGCAACCCCGTGCGCGTGAGCTTCACGCCGCACCTGGTGCCGCTCAATCGGGGATTGCTCACGACCGCCTCGGTGCCGCTGGCCGGCGCGCTGGGGACGACCGACCTGCTGCGTGTCTATCGCGACTTTTACGCCGGCGAGACCTTCGTGCGGATCGTGGGCGACGGTGAGCGCCCGACGACGCGCCACGTGGTCGCCTCGAACTACTGTGACGTGACCGTCGTGGCCGACCCGCGGACCGGCCGGGCCGTCTGCCTTTCGGCGATCGACAACCTCGGCAAGGGCGGCTCGGCCAACGGCGTGCAGAACCTCAACGTGCTCTTCGGCTGGAACGAGCGCACGGGGCTGGACGGGGCCCCGGTGTATCCCTGAACGGGATGGCTGAGATCGAGTGGCTCGACGGCGGTATCACCGCCGTACCCGGCATCCTGGCCGGCGGCGTCGCCGCCGGCATCAAGCCGAGCGGCAAGAAGGACCTCGCCCTGGTCCATTCCCCGACGCCGGCGCGCTCGGCCGCGGTGTTCACCTCCAACCAGGTGAAGGGCGCGCCCGTGCTGATCTCGATGGAGCACGCGCGGAGCGGCGCGGCCCAGGCGATCCTGGCCTCGAGCGGCTGCTCGAACGTGTGCACCGGCGAGCGCGGGCTGAGAGACGCGCGGGAGATGACGAAGACCGTCGCCGAGCTGCTGCGCATCCCGCCCAACCACGTGCTCATCGCCGCCACCGGCGTGATCGGCGTGCCGCTGCCGATGGACCGGGTGCGGGCGGCGCTGCCCAAGGTCGTGAAGGCGCTGTCCCCCCAGGGCGGGCGCGCGGCCGCCGAGGCCATCATGACGACCGACACGCGGCCGAAGGAAGCGGCGCTGCGCGTCGAGGTGAACGGCCGCTCGGTCACGATGGGCGCCATCGCGAAGGGCGTGGGGATGCTGGAACCGCACCTGGCCACGATGTTCTGCTTCGTGGCCACCGACGCGGCCGTGGCCCGGGGCGCCCTGGCCGGCGTCGTCCGACGCTCCGTGGACCACTCGTTCAACCGGGCCACCATCGACTCCGATCAATCGACGAGCGACACGGTCGCCGTGCTGGCCAACGGCCTGGCCGAGAATCGGCCCGTCGAGGTCGGTGGCCGGGGGCTGCGCCAGTTCGCGGCCGGGATCGAGGCCCTCATGAGCCGGCTGGCCCGGATGCTGGTCGCCGACGGTGAGGGCGCCACCAAGCTGGTGACGGTGACGGTGCGGGGGGCGGCCAGCCGCCGCGACGCGCTGGCGGCGGCCCGCAGTGTGGCGAACTCGCCGCTCGTGAAGACCGCGATCAACGGCGCCGACCCCAACTGGGGCCGGATCATGATGGCGCTGGGCAAGTCGTCGGCGCGGATCGACCAGGACAAGGTGGCCATCGCCTTCGGCGACGAGGCGCTCGTGGAGCGGGGCGTGGCCAGAGAAGGCGTGCGCCTGGAGCGCATCCGCGAGATCATGGGAGGGCAGGAGTTCGAGATCACGATCGACCTCGGGCTGGGGCGCGGTGAGGACCGCGTGTGGACCTGCGACCTCAGCGAGGAGTACGTGCGGATCAACGGCAAGTACACGACGTAGCAGCATCATCACGCACGCCGCGCTTCCTCGGTGGGCCTCGACGGGGTCGGGGCCGTCGCGCGGCGGAGGAGACAACCGAAGGAGGACCGATGCCGGCGCTGACCATGAAGGAGCTGCTCGAAGCGGGAGTGCACTTCGGGCATCAGACGAAGCGGTGGAACCCGAAGATGCAGAAGTACATCTTCGGCGAGCGTAACGGGATCTACATCATCGACCTGCAGAAGACCCTCAAGAAGTTCCGCGAGGCCTACGCCTTCGTGCGCGACCTGGCCGCCGGCGGCGGCACCGTCCTGTTCATCGGCACCAAGAAGCAGGCCCAGGAGACGGTGTTCGAAGAGGCCGGGCGCTGCGCGATGTTCTACGTCAACCAGCGCTGGCTGGGGGGGACCCTCACGAACTTCGCCACGATCCGCAAGTCGATCGGCCGGCTGAAGAAGCTGGAGGAGATGAAGGAGACCGGCGAGTTCGAGCGCGTCCCCAAGAAGGAGGCGCTCGAGCTGGACCGCGAGCGGGAAAAGCTCGAGAAGGCGCTGGTGGGTATCAAGACGATGGAGTCGCTGCCGTCGGCGGTGTTCATCATCGACCCCCGCAAGGAGAAGATCGCGGTGGCCGAGGCGCAGCGCCTGGGCATCCCCATCGTGGCCATCGTGGACACCAACTGCGATCCGAGCGGCATCGACTTCCCCATCCCCGGCAACGATGACGCGATCCGAGCCGTGCGCCTGATCACCGCGCGGGTGGCCGACGCCATCCTGGAAGGCCGGGGCACGCTGGCCAAGGACGAGGACGAAGCCGACGCCGAGTCGGCGGACGTGGAGATGGCGGACGCCGCGGCCGAGGCTGAGGTGTCCTGATGGCGGCCGACGCCAAGACGGTGATGGAGCTGCGCGAGCGCACGGGCGCCGGGGTGATGGACTGCAAGGCCGCCCTGCAGGCCAGCGACGGCAATCTCGACAGCGCCGTGGAGTACCTCCGCAAGAAGGGCCTGGCCGACGCCAAGAAGCGTGAGCACCGCGAGGCCAAGGACGGCCTCGTGCACGCCTACATCCACCCCGGCGCCAAGCTCGGCGTGCTGATCGAGGTGAACTGCGAGACCGACTTCGTGGCCAAGACGGACGCCTTCGTGACCCTGGTGCGCGACCTCGCCATGCAGGTGGCGGCCAGCAGCCCGAGCTACGTCTCGCGGGAGGACGTCCCCGCCACGGTGCTCGAGAAGGAGCGCGAGATCTACCGCGGGCAGATGGCCGACCAGAAGAAGCCGCCTCAGGTCCTCGACAAGATCGTGGAGGGCAAGCTCGAGAAGTTCTACGGCGACCAGTGCTTGCTCGAGCAGCCGTTCATCAAGGACCCGGCCGGCAAGCTGCGGGTTAAGGAGCTGGTGGACCAGGTCAACGCCGCGACCAAGGAGAAGGTGGTCGTGAAGCGGTTCGCGCGCTTCCAGGTGGGCGGAGGCGGCTAGTCGTGGCGGCGGAGACGGGCAGCCGACGCCCGGCGTACCGCCGCGTAGTCCTGAAGCTCTCCGGAGAGGCGCTGGCCGGGAGCCAGGGCTATGGATTGGACCCGTCCGTCCTCGTCCGGGTCGGCGCCGAGGTGCGCGACGTCACCGAGCTCGGGGTGCAGCTGGCCATCGTCATCGGCGGCGGCAACATCTTCCGCGGGGTGGCGGCCAGCGCCGGCGGCATGGAGCGGGCGACGGCCGACTACATGGGGATGCTGGCCACCATCATCAATGCGCTGGCCCTGCAGGACGCGCTCGAGAAGGCTGGGTGTCAGACCCGGGTGCTGTCGGCGATCGAGATGCGGGCGGTGGCCGAACCCTACATCCGCCGCCGGGCCATCCGGCACCTGGAGAAGGGCCGGGTCGTGATCTTCGCGGCCGGCACCGGCAACCCGTTCTTCACCACCGACACCGCCGGCGCGCTCCGCGCGGTGGAGATCGGCGCCGACGCCATCTTGAAGGCCACCAAGGTGGACGGCATCTACTCGGCCGATCCCGCCCGCGACGCCGGCGCCGAGCGGCTGGCCCGCGTGACCTACATCGAGGTGCTCAACCGGCGTCTCGAAGTCATGGACACCACCGCCATCTCGCTCTGCATGGACAACAAGCTGCCGATCGTCGTCTTCGACTTGACTCGACCCGGCAACATCGCGCGCATCGTCTGCGGCGAGCCGGTCGGCTCGGTCGTGGCGTCGTCACTGTGAGCCGGGCAGGGACGCGCGGGCCCCGCGGGGAGACCGCGTTGGTGTCCGCGGGAGCGGAGGCGCCCGAGAAGGGCGCCCCGCCAATCAGGAGGCCGGGATGCAGGCCGTGATGAAGGACGCGGAGACGCGCATGAACGCCGCGCTGGAGGCGCTCGGCCGGGAATTCGCGACCGTGCGGACGGGCCGGGCATCGGTCGGGCTGCTGGAGGCCATCCGCGTCGACTATTACGGGACGCCGACGGCGATCACCCAGATGGCCTCGGTGTCGACGCCCGATGCTCGCACCCTGGCAATCCAGCCGTGGGAGGCCGGGCAGATCGGCGCCATCGAGAAGGCCATCCAGAAGTCCGACCTCGGGTTGACGCCGGTCAACGACGGCAAGCTGATCCGCCTCACGTTGCCGACGCCGACCGAGGAGCGTCGCAAACAGCTCGTCAAGACGGTGGCCAAGATGGCCGAGGACGCCCGCGTGGCCGTGCGCAACATCCGGCGGGAGGCCAACGAGAAGCTGAAGGGGACCGCCAAGGACAAAAAAGTCTCGGAGGACGAGGAGCGGCGGGCGCACGATCAGGTACAGAAGACCACCGACCGGTTCATCGCCAAGGTGGACGAGCTGTTCAAGAAGAAGGAGCAGGAGATCCTCTCATTCTGAGGCGGGCGCCTGCCGTCGCCCCGATACTCGACGGACTGAGCGAGCAGGAGTTGCTCGCGATCGTCCGCGGGCAGCCGGTGCCGGCTCACGTGGCGGTCATCATGGATGGCAACGGGCGGTGGGCGACCGAACGCGGGATGCCTCGCGTGGCCGGCCATCGCGAAGGCGTCAAGGCGGCGCGGGCCCTGGTGAAGGCCGCCGACGCGGCCGGCCTGCGGTTCCTGACGCTGTTCGCCTTCTCGACGGAGAACTGGCGCCGGCCCGAGGACGAGGTGTCCACGCTGATGCGCCTGCTCGAGGAGGCGATCTATCGTGAGCTGCCAGAGCTGATGGAGCGCAACGTGCGGCTCCGCGTGATCGGGCGGCCCCACGGGGTGCCGGCGATCGTCCAGCGCGGCATCGACCACGTCGTCGCCGAGACGAAGGTCAACACGGGGCTGACGGTGGTGATGGCCTTCAACTACGGCGCCCGCAACGAGCTTCTCGACGCCTTCCGGTCGCTGGCCGGACGCGTGCAGAGGGGCGAACTCACGCCCGAGGAGATCTCGGAGACGCACGTCAGCCGGGCGCTCTACACCGACGGGGTGCCCGATCCCGACCTGCTCATCCGCACGAGCGGCGAGATGCGGGTCTCCAACTTCCTGCTGTGGCAGATCGCCTACACCGAGCTGTGGGTCACTCCCACCCTCTGGCCCGACTTCGGCCCCGGCGATCTCTACCGAGCCATCGCCGACTTCCAGCGGCGCAGCCGCCGGTTCGGCAGGGTGTGACGTGGCGGCAACCCCGGCCAGCCTCGCGTTCGAGACGCCGCGAAGGTCGGCGCTGGTGAAACGTCTGGCCACCGCGCTCGTGCTGCTTCCCGTCTTCCTGCTCATCGTGATCAAGGCGCCCGGCTGGATGTTCAACACGCTGGTCGTGATCGCCAGCGCGGCGGCGCTGTGGGAGTTGCTGCGCATGTTCGAGCAGGCCGGGCGGCCCGTCGATCGGGAACTGGCGATGGTGGCGGGCCTGGCGGTGACCGCGTCCTTCGGCGCCGCGCGTCTGCTGGACCCGCACGCGTTGCCGGTCTTCGCGCTGGTGCTCGGGGTGGTGGCGGTGCTGACAGCGCCGGTGTGGCGGGGCACGCCCGACGTCGAGCGCGCCGCCAACACGCTGCTGGCCATCATGTACGTCGGTTGGCTTCTGGGTTTCGGCATCCTTCTGCACCACACGTCGCCGCTCGGCGACGAGCTGGTGCTGTTCGTAGTCGGCGTCACGTGGGTCGGCGAGACGGCGGCCTACCTGGTGGGCTCCACGCTGGGCCGGCACAAGCTCGCGTCCATCATCAGCCCGCGCAAGACCGTGGAGGGGGCGATCGCCCAGGTCGTGGCGTCGATCGGCAGCGGTGCCGCGCTGGGCGCCTGGCTGCTGCCCGCCTGCGGCTTGATCCTGGCCGTCGGCGCCGGCGCCCTGCTCGGGGTGATCGGCCAGTTCGGTGACCTCGCCGAGTCGGCGATCAAGCGCAGCGTAGGCACCAAGGACACGGGCCGCCTCATCCCCGGGCACGGCGGGGTGCTGGATCGTATCGACAGCCTGCTCTTCAACTTCCCGGCCTTCTACTACTTCTCGCTGCTGGCGGGCTGTCAGTGAAGCGCGTCACGCTGCTGGGCGCGACCGGCTCGATTGGCCTGCGCACCCTCGAGCTGGTCTCGAGCTTCCCCGACGAGTTCGCGGTGGCGGGCCTAGCCGCCCGCGGCTCCAACGTGGAGCTCGTGGCCGACCTGTGCCGGAAGTACGCGCCGGCCGCGGTCGCGCTGCTCGAGCCGGCCGCTCGCGATCGTCTGGCCCGGCTGCTGCCGGCGCCGCGGCCCGAGCTGCTGGCCGGCGTCGAGGGGCTCGTCGCGCTGGCCAGGCAGGTGGACGCCGACGTCGTGGTCTCCGCGCTCGTCGGCGGCGTCGGGCTGTTGCCCACGATGGCCGCCATCGAGGCCGGCCGGACGATGGCGCTGGCCAACAAGGAGACGCTGGTGATGGCCGGGCACCTCATGACGGCGGCGGCCCGGGCGCGCGGCGTGGCCCTGCTGCCCGTCGACTCCGAGCACAGCGCGGTCTTCCAGTGCCTGGTCGGGCACAACCGGGGCGACGTGCACCGCATCTTGTTGACCGCGTCGGGTGGCCCGTTCCGCGAGTGGCCGCCCGAGAAGTTCCCCGGGATCACCGTAGAGGACGCGCTCAAGCACCCGACCTGGAAGATGGGCGCCAAGATCACGATCGACTCGGCCACGCTGATGAACAAGGGCCTGGAGATCATCGAGGCGCGCTGGCTGTTCGACGTGTCGCCGGATCAGGTCCAGGTCGTGGTGCACCCGCAGTCGATCGTGCACTCGATGGTGGAGTATGTAGACGGCTGCGTTCTCGCGCAGCTCGGCGTGGCCGACATGGGCATCCCGATCCTCTACGCGCTGACGTACCCGGAGCGGCGGCCGACGCCGGCGGCGCGGCTGAACCTCACGCGGGTGGGGGCGCTGACCTTCTTCGAGCCCGATCCCGTCAAGTTCCCGTGCCTGCGGCTGGCCCGGGCCGCGCTCGAAGCCGGCGGCGCGGCTCCCGTCGCGCTGAATGCCGCCAACGAGCTGGCCAACGCGGCGTTCCTCGAACGCCGCATCCGATTCGTCGACATCCCCCAACTCATCGAGCGCGCCATCGACGCCCACGGGGCCGGCGCGATCGGGTCGATCGAGGACTGCCTCGAGGTCGACGCCCGCACCCGCCACCGGGTCACCGAGTGGCTCGGTCGCGCCGGAGGTGTTTCGCAGTGGAAGTGACCATTCCCGTCCTGGACTCGGTCGTTCCCGTCGTGCTGGTGATCCTGCGCTTCGTCGTGGTGATCGGCATCCTCATCCTCGTCCACGAGCTCGGCCACTTCTTCGTGGCCCGCTGGACCGGGGTGGGCGTCGAGCGTTTTTCGATCGGCTTCGGCCCCGTGCTGCTGCGCTGGCGCGGCGCGGAGACCGAGTATGCGCTGTCGGCCATTCCCATGGGCGGCTACGTGAAGATGATGGGCGAGGAGAACCCGCTCGAGGGAGGCGGCGCCCCCGGCTACGACGCGGCCCGGGCGTTTGCGCTCAAGCCGCTGTGGGCGCGCTTTCTGATCGTCTTCGCCGGCCCGGCCATGAACCTCATCCTGGCGGCGGCGATCTTCACGGCCGTGCTGGCGGTCCTGGGGCGGCCGGTGTGGCCGCCGACGGTCGGTCGGGTCGCCGACGGCAGTCCGGCCGCGGCGGCCGGCCTGCGGGTCGGTGACACGATCGTGGCCATCAAAGGGCGGCCGGTCGCCTACTGGGAGGACGTCGACCAGGCCGTCGCCGGGTCGCGCGGCCGTCCGCTCGACATGCGCGTCCGTCGTGGCAGCGAGGAGACGAGGGTGAGCGTGACGCCGCGGCTGCGATCGGTGACTGACCCGATCTTCCGCGAGCAGCGCGAGGTGTGGGACATCGGCGTCGGGCTGCAGGCCTTGCCGCTCATCACGTCGGTGGCGCCGCGCTCGCCGGCCGAGAAGGCCGGGCTCACGCCCGGGGACATCGTCGTGGAGGCGGCCGACCGGCCCCTGCATTCGCCCGACGACCTCCTGGACATCATTCGCGCGCGGCCGGGCACCTCGTTCACGATGATCGTGGAGCGCGAGGGCAAGCGCCTGCCGCTCACGGTCACCCCCGACGCGGTCAAGGAGCGGGCGGCGACCGGCGACGAGGTCACCGTCGGGAAGATCCAGGCCGGGCTCGGCATCAAGGCCGAACGCTTCGAGCCGTACGGACCACAGGCCGCGGCGTGGAACGGCCTGGTCCGGACCTGGGACATGACCGTGCTCACGGCCAAAGGGATGTGGAAGCTGGCCACGCGGCAGATGGACCTGTCGAACATCGGAGGGCCGATCCAGATTGCCACCGAGACCACGCGGCAGGCCCACGAGGGTTTCCTGTCGGTCGCGCTGTTCGTCGCCGTCATCAGCGTGAACCTGGGCGTGCTGAACTTGCTGCCGATCCCCATGCTGGACGGCGGCCACCTGCTGTTCTTCGTCATCGAGGCGATCCTGGGCCGCCCGCTGTCGTTGCGCAAGCGCGAGGTAGCGCAACAGGTGGGCTTCGTGCTGCTGATGGTGATCATGGTATTCGCGCTCTACAACGACCTGAGTCGCCTCAACGTCTTCAAATTCTTCCAATAGGACGGAGGGTATGATCACTCGGCGCCGGACACGGCAAATTGCCCTCGGCAGCGTCAAGGTTGGTGGTGACGCTCCGATCACCGTGCAGTCGATGACGAAGACCGACACCCGGGACGTACAGGCCACGCTGCTGGAGATCTGGGCGCTGGAGGCAGCTGGCTGCGAGGTCGTCCGCTGCGCGGTGCCGGTCCGGGAGGCGGCCGAGAAGCTCGGCGAGATCAAGCGGCAGATCCGCATCCCGCTCGTCGCCGACATCCACTTCAACTACAAGCTTGCCCTCATCGCCCTCGAGCAGGGCGTGGACGGCCTGCGCCTGAATCCCGGCAACATCGGCGGCAAGAAGTTCGTCCTGGAGGTCGTCGCCCTCGCCAAGGAGCGGCGGATCCCGATCCGGATCGGCGTGAACGCGGGATCGCTGGAGAAGGACCTGCTGGAGAAGTACGGCGGGCCCACCGCCCAGGGCATGGTCGAGTCGGCGCTGCGCCACATCCACATCCTCGAGGAGTGCGGCTATCCCGAGATGAAGGTCTCGCTGAAGGCCTCCGATCCGTTGATGATGATCGAGGCCTATCGCAACCTGGCCGAGCAGGTGGACTACCCGTTCCACCTCGGCGTGACCGAGGCGGGCACGCCGGGCGTGGGCACCATCAAGTCCGCGGTGGGGCTCGGGGCGCTGCTGAGCGAAGGCATCGGGGATACCGTGCGCGTGTCGCTGTCGGCCGACCCGACCGAGGAGGTGCGCGTCGGCATCGACATCTTGAAGTCGCTCGGCCTCCGCAAGGGGGGACTCACGTTCGTGTCCTGCCCGTCGTGCGGGCGCGCCGACGTCGATCTCGTCAAGCTGGCCAAGGAGGTCGAGGACGAGTTCCGCGGTCTCAACGAGGAGATCCACATCGCCGTGATGGGCTGCGAGGTGAACGGTCCCGGTGAGGCGCGGGCCGCCGACATCGGCGTGGCCGGCGGGCGGGGGATCGGGCTCATCTTCAAGGGCGGCGAGGTCGTCCGGAAGGTCCCGGAGAAGGAGATCGTGACGGCCATGCGCGAGGAGGTCGACAAGTTCCTGGCCGAGCGGCGCGCCGCCAAGGCCGCGGCCGGGGTGGGCGCCTGATGGGTCAGTACGAGACCCACGTCTTCGTGTGCACCAGCGGCGAGGACTGCCCGACGCGCGGCGACGTCGAGCAGTTCGTGAAGTACCTGCGCGGCGAGGTGGTCAAGGCCGGGCGCCAGCAGGACATCCGCATCAACAAGGCCGGCTGCTTCTCGCAGTGCGGTCACGGTCCCATGATCGTCGTCTATCCGGACGACGTCTGGTACGCCGGCGTGCAGCCGTCGGACCTGCCGGAGATCGTGCAGTCCCACATCCTCGGCGGCAAGCCGGTCGAGCGCCTCGTCTACGCCCCCGGGGTCAAGGGCGCCAACAAGACGAAAGACGCCCACTGACGCATTAGCGATGCGGCTCGCCAAGGCGCTCGTCCCCACGCTGCGCGAGGACCCGGCTGACGCCGAGGCGCTGTCCCACAAGCTCATGCTGCGGGCGGGCCTGGTACGGCAGCTCGGCGCCGGTATCTACGTGTACCTACCGCTCGGCCACCGGGTCCACGAGCGCATCGTCACCGTCATTCGCGAGGAGATGAACGCCATCGGGGGCCAGGAGATCACGATGCCGGTGATCCACCCGGCCGAGATCTGGCAGAAGAGCGGGCGCTGGGAAGGCATCCCCGAGATGTTCAAGCTCAAGGACCGCTGGGGGCGCGACATGGTGCTCGGCATGACCCACGAGGAGGTCATCGCCTGGCTGGCCGCTCGCGAGATCCGCTCGTACCGTGACCTGCCGCAGATCTGGTACCAGATCCAGACCAAGGAGCGCGACGAGGCCCGGCCCCGCTCAGGCGTGCTGCGCACACGCGAGTTCGTGATGAAGGACTCCTACACGCTCGACCCCGACACCGCCGCGCTCGACCGGTCCTACGCCGCGCACGAGAACGCCTACCGGAAGATCTTCGTGCGGTGCGGGTTGCGCTTCTACGTGGCGCAGTCCGACACCGGCATGATGGGCGGGCTGGGCGCTCACGAGTTCATGGCGCCGTGCGCCGCCGGCGAGGACGAGATCGCGCTCTGTGCGGGGTGCGGCTACGCCGCCAACGTCGAGATCGCCCGGGGCGTGCCGGCGGCACCCCCGTTCCCGCCCGCCGCGCGGGAAGAGGTCGCGACCCCCAACGCGCGGACGATCGCCGAGGTCAGCGAGCTCTTGAAGATCGACCCGCGGCTGACGATCAAGTCGCTGCTCTACACCACGCCGACCGGGGTCGTGCTGGCGCTCGTCCGGGGCGACCACGCGGTCCACGAGCGGAAGCTGGCCCGCGCCCTCGGCACCGAGTTCCGGCCGGCTCATCCCGAGGAGATCGTGCAGCAGCTCGGCGCTCCGGCCGGCTCGGTGGGCCCGATCGGCG
>JBKOZA010000486.1:0-4494 GCA_046725675.1 Candidatus Methylomirabilota bacterium | reverse complement strand
GGGGGCAGCGGCGGCGCGCTGGCCATCGGCATGGGCAATCGCGTGCTGATGCTCGAGTACGCCGTCTACTCGGTCATCTCTCCGGAGGGCTGCGCGGCCATCCTGTGGGGCGACGCCGGCAAGGCCGCCGACGCGGCCGAGGTCATGAAGGTCACCGCGCCCGACCTGCTGCGGCTGCGGGTCATCGACGCCGTCGTTCCCGAGCCCGTGGGCGGGGCGCACCGGGACTGGGACGCCGCCGCCGGCCACCTGCGGGCCGCTTTGCGCGATCACCTGGCCGCGCTGGCCCACCTAGGGCCGGAGGCGCTGGTGGCCGAGCGCTACGAGAAGTTCCGGCGCATCGGCGCCTTCGAGGAATCGGCCGTCCCGCCCCGCTGATGCGCAGGCGGATCATTCACAAGCGCGCTGGCGGGAGGCCGCGCGGCCTCCCGCGGCGTGTTCGCGAAGAGTCCGTCAGCGGGCCAGCAGGCCGGCAGCGCAGTCCTCGTCGGTGACGAGAACGTTCATGAAGCGGCCGCGCAAGGCGCCGCGCACGGCGTCGATCTTCGCGCGCCCGCCGGCCACCGCGATCACGTAGCGGTCGTCGCGCCGCGACATCGCCCGCAACCGCTCCCCCTCCACCGACAGCACGCGATGCATCAGGGCGCGCAGCTCGGGGCGGTCCACGATGCGTCCCTCGGCGTCGAAGGGCTGGTAGTTGATCTCGCCCACCACGCCGAGCTGGCGCAGGCGCTTGACGCTGACCCCGTACGACTCGGCCAGCGCGCAGAAGCCGGGCGTGTCCTCGGCGATCAGCCCGATGCCGCACAGCGCGATGTCCACCGACTGGGCGGCCTCGAAGATCGAGCGGATCTCCTTGTCGCGCAGCAGGCGCCGGCGCTCGCGCTCGATCTGGCGGAGCGACACCAGGTGCTGCACCGGCAGGGCGTAGGCGCGGACGTGCGGCCGGTACTTGGCCGCCATCATGCCGACCAGGGTGTTGGGGAAGAGGTCGACCAGCTTCAGGGTGCTCTCGCCCGACAGCGGGTAGAGCGACAGGTCGCGCAGCCGTCGCTCCCGCAGCGCGCGGATGGTCTGGTACAGCGTGAAGCCGCACGACAGGCCGATGCGCATGCCGTTGCGGGCGACCTTCTCGAAATGGGCGGCGGCCGCCGCCCCCAGCTCGGCCTTGAGGTCGCCGCGGCCGCCGGCGACCACGACCACCGCCTCCCGCAGGCCGAAGGTCTGGGCCAGGCGCGTCTCCAGCCCCTCGGTGCGGGGAAGGTCCAGCTCGACCCGGACGAAGCCCTCGTCGAAGGCACGCTTGAGCAGCCGCGACACCGTGGCCGCCGACACCCCGAGCGCGCGGGCGATGTCCTTCTGGCTGCGGGCCTGGCGGTAGTACAGCTCCAGGCACTGCACCATGAGCCGGACCTCCCGCGACGACGGCTGAGAAATTAATTTCACGGTATTAAAGTTGTTGCTTGACGCCGCCGAGTCTACCTCGTTATCCTCGTCTCGTCAGCCGCCAAAACTCCCCGGTCCGACGCCCAGCCAGGAGGCGAGCATGAGCCACAGGCCGTACGGCCCCGCCAGCGGCGCGCCGCCCATCCCGCTGTCCGATTACCATCAATCGCGGCAGGAACTGGACGGACTTCCCGTCACCGTCGCCGAAAAGATTCCGGTCACCAACACGCCGAACATCTTCTCGTATCGCGCGTACGTGTTCGCCAAGAACCCGGCGCTCGTCCGTCGCTTCATCAAGGCGACCAAGGCCGACGTGGGCGGCGTCGGCGGCCACGTGGTGGCGGCCGACGAGGTGAAGTCGATCATCGCCAAGTTCGTCCTCGACAACAACGCCTACCGGGGTGAGCCGATCTTCACCTCGCTCATGGTCACCCACACCGGCGACGACTGCGCGGTGACCGGCATCATGGCCGAGAGCGTCGACATGTCCGTGGTCGACCAGCTCATGTGGGACGCCCTCCAGGAGGGCGCCGCCAAGGCAACCGAGCTCGGCCTCTACGGCCCGGGCCAGGACCTGGTCGCCGACGCCTTCACCGGCAACCTGCGCGGTGCGGGGCCGGCCACGGTGGCGCTGCCGTTCCCGGTCCGCAAGGAGAACCCCTCGCAGACGGTGCTGGTGTCGTTCGCCGACAAGACCGAGCCGATGGCGTTCAACCACTACGCGACCGGCGCCTACATGCTGCCGCGCTTCAACAGCGGCCTGGTGATCGCCGCCTCGAAGATGAAGCGCGGCTACCTCTTCGAGATCGTCGACCTCGACACCAAGGCCCAGGCCATCGAGGCCGGCGCCCATCCCCGCGATCAGAAGGCGCTCGACGGCGTGATGGAGGAGCTGGCCAAGGGGCTGCAGGAGAAGGTCATCACGCTGCGCGCGCCCGAGGACCTGTACGACATCGAGGGTCTCACGCGCTCGTCGCGGTTCGTCATCGCGCGGATCTGGAGCCGCGACGAGCGGGGCGAGAGGGACCAGCTCGGCTACGTGTGCTCGGCCGAGCGGCTGCACAACATCAAGACCAAGAAGGGCTTCACCTACGGCGGCAAGGACGATCCGGTGCTGCTGGCCTTCGCGCAGGGTGACTGGCCGGCCCCGGGCGAGATCACCTCGCCGTGGGCGACGGCGCCGATGGTGGCCGGAGACTGCCGGGGCAGCCACAACCTGCACATCCTGCCCATGCCGATCAACTCGCAGACCTCGTACTGGTCGGGCCCGATCCTGTCGGCGATCACCCTGTCCTGCAACATCCACACGGGTCGCATCGGGGCCATCTCCGACCAGTTCGCGCTCGGCACGCCATGGGACGAGGTGCGTCGCACCGCCTCGCAGCTGGCCATCCAGTTCCGGCACGCCCACGGCGTCAAGCAACCGGCCACGCTGCACGAGGACGAGCTGGAGTACCAGGAGGGCTGGAAGGAGCGTCGTACCCGGCTCGAGCGCCAGTTCGAGGTTCGGCCGCCCCTGACCTTCGGCAACGGCAATGGTCACGGTCACGGCCACGATCAGCCGCGCCCCGCCGGCGCCGGGCAGCAGCGCGGCGGCCGCCCCGAACAGATCGATTGATCATAGTCGGGGGGAGCGACGCCGCTCCCCCCGAACGCCCCCCACCGTTTCGAGCGGCGTTCGAGATCGGTTCCGTCCTGCCGAGTTTGACTTGATTCAGGGCGGATGTTACGGTCACGTCGACACAAATCGCACAGTTACGAATCGCAGAGCCGGGTGAAAACTGGCGCATGGCGAAGCTGCACCTGATCACGTACGGTTGTCAGATGAACGAGTACGACTCGGAGCGGGTCGCTGGCCTGCTGCGCGAGCGGCAGTACGAGCTCACCGACGACGAGTCCGCGGCCGACGTGATCCTCGTCAACACCTGCGCGATCCGCGAGAAGGCCGAGGAAAAGGTCTTCTCCAAGCTCGGTGAGCTCAAGCGCCTCAAGGCTCATCGACCCGCCCTCGTGATCGGCGTGATGGGCTGCATGGCGCCGCTGCAGCAGCAGACGATCTTCCGGCGTGCGCCCCAGGTCGACCTGGTGTTCGGCTCGGCGGCCATCGCCCGCGTCGGCGACCTCGTCGAGCGCGCGCGGCGCGAGGGGGGGCCGGTGCTCGAGACCGGCGAGGCGCCGCTGGTGAAGATCACGGCCAAGCCGCCGACCGCCGACCGGCTCAAGGCCTTCGTGACGGTGATGGAGGGCTGCGAGAAGCACTGCACCTTCTGCGTGGTGCCTCGCACGCGGGGCCGCGAGCGCAGCCACACGCCCGAGGCGATCCTGGCCGAGATCGCCGGCCTGGTCGGCGAGGGCTGCCGGGAGGTGACGCTGCTCGGCCAGACCGTGAACGCCTACGGCCGGGACCTGACGCCGCCGACGGATCTGGCCGAGTTGCTCGCGCGCGTGAACGACGTCGCCGGCCTGGCCCGCATCCGCTTCACCACGTCGAACCCCTACAACCTCACCCCGAAGCTGATCGCCGCCATGCGGGACGTCCCCAAGGTGTGCGAGTGGTTCCACCTGCCGCTACAGTCGGGTTCCGACCGGGTGCTGGCGCGGATGAACCGCGGCTACACGCGCGCGCAGTACCTCGACCTCGTGGCCGCCCTGCGCGAGGCCGAGCCGGCCATGGCGTTCTCGACCGACGTCATCGTGGGGTTCCCGGGCGAGACGGAGGCCGACTTCGAGGCGACCGTGGAGATGGTCGAACGCGTTGGCTACGACAACGTCTTCGTGTTCCGCTACTCGCGCCGTCCCGGCACCCCGGCTGCCGCGATGGGGGACCAGGTGGCCGACGACGTGAAGGCCGACCGCAACCGTCGGTTGCTCGAGGTCGCCCAGCGGGTGGGGGCCGCGCGGAGCGCGGCGCTGACCGGGCGCCGCCTGGAGGTGCTGGTCGACGGCGTGTCGCGCCGCAGCGCCGGCGAGCTGGCCGGCCGCACGCGCTGCAATCGTGTCGTGAATTTCGACGGGCACGGACGCGTGGCCGTCGGTGACACCGTCCAC
>JBKOZA010000485.1:0-4842 GCA_046725675.1 Candidatus Methylomirabilota bacterium | reverse complement strand
AACTCGCGGTCGAGCGGTGAGGCCAGCGCCGGCCGCCCCGGTGCAACGAGTGCGTCCAGCCCCGACAGCACGCGATCGGCCTCGCGGACCACCAGCGCCCGGAGCCGCAGCGCCCTGATGTAGTCCTTGGCGAGGATCGCGTCTCGCGCATAGGCGGTGAAGCGATCCTCCGGCGCGGTCAGCCCCGCGATACCGCCGCTCTCGATCAGGTCCTCGAAGGCGCTGGCGGCCTCGGCCATGAGGATGGTCCGCGTGATGGCTTCGTACGGCAGGTCCGCGAGCGTGATCTCCTCGACGGAGCCGAGCGTGCCGAGGACCTCGAGCGAGCTGGCGAATGCATCTCGGACCGCGTCTTCCGCCGTGGCGGCGACGTCGCGGATCACGCCGAAGCGGAAGCGCCGCCCGCGCTCCTCGCCGCCGTCGTAGTGGAACGGCCGGGTGGCAGTGGTCGGATCGCGCGGGTCGGGGCCGGCGATCGAGTCGAGCACGATGCCGCAGTCGTCGGCGGTCAGCGCCAGTGGCCCCAGCTTGTCGAGCGTCCAGCAGAGCGCCATCGCGCCGTGGCGGCTCACGCGACCGTAGGTCGGGCGCAGGCCGCTGACGCCGCAGTTCGCGGCCGGCGAGAGGATCGAGCCCCAGGTCTCCGAGCCAATGGCGAACGGCACGAGACCGGCGGCGACCGCCGAGCCGGATCCGCTCGACGAGCCACCGCTCCAGGCGCCGACCCCCCACGGCGAGATTCCCGGACCCGTGAACGAAGCATTCGGCTGTCGATAGCCCATGCCCCCGGCCAGCTCGACCATCGCGAGCTTGGCGACGAGCACCGCCCCTGCAGCCTCGAGACGCTCCACGACGGTGGCGTCGTAGTCGAACGTCTGGCCGCGGAATGGAGCCGCGCCCCAGGTGGTCGGAATACCGCCCGCCGTGGCCAGCAGGTCCTTCGCGCCATACGGAATCCCGTGCAGCAGGCCACGCCAGCGACCGGCCGTGATCTCCTCCTCGGCCCGTCGCGCCTGGCCCAGGGCCCGATCACGTGTCACGGTGACGACGGCGTTGTAGCGAGGTCCAAGTCGCTCCAGGCGGTCGAGGAACGTCTCCGCCAGCTCCACGGGCGAGATCTGCCGCGTGCGGATCGCCTCGGCCAGCTCGCGAACCGGCCGGAAGACCGGGCTCACTCGCCGGCGCGGAACGGGACGAAGCGGGGCAGCGGCCCGTCCGAGTTGGAGAGCGTCACCGCGCGCAGGGCGGTGACCTGCTCGACGAGGGCCTCCAGGGTGCGACGCAGGCCCTGGACCTGATCGGCATCGAGGCGATCCCCGTAACGGCCGAGCACGAGCGCCAGGCGGCGCTCGACCTCGTCCCGATCGTGCGCGGGATCACTCATGGCGCCGCATCCTACACCAACCCCGCCGCCTGACGGTCGGCGACATCCGTGATACGCTCGTTGCGTTACACTCACCAGCATCACGTGACCGAACCCAAGAAAAGCCCCAGACGACGCCGAAGCCGGGGACGGCGACGGCCGAGCGCCGCTCGCGCTATCCCGGCGCCTCCAGCCCCGAGCGTGCCGGATGTCCCCCCGGCGCTGCCGGAGAGCACCGGCGAGCCGGCGCCGCTCGACCTCGAGCTCGGCAGCCCGGAGATCACGTTCGCGGCGCGGGCCGCCGCTCGCCCCCCTGAGCCCGAGCGGCCCTTCCCGACCAGCCGCCGCGCCATCTTCTTCGACGTCGAGAACACCAGCCGCCCGCAGCACATTGCGCGGGTGATCGACTTTCTCAAGGTGGATCGCCTGGGGTACCGGACGGACTTCGTCGCGGTCGGCAACTGGCGCGTGATCGGCCACGACACGGCCCGGCTCCTCGCCGGGCACGGCGCCACGTTGCTGCACAGCGCGCCGTCCGTCGGCGTCAAGGACTGGAGCGACCTGCGGATCGCCGTCGCGGCCGGCGTTTGGCTCGGCACCGCGCGACCCGGCGACGCGCTGGAGATCATCACCGACGACCGTGCGTTCGACGCCGTCGGCGACGTCGCCACCGGCCTGGGCGTCGCCTTCCGCCGGATGTCCTACCGTGGGCTCACCGGGATGCGCGAGGCCGAGCCTGTCCCGGTCGCCGAGTCGCCCGTCGAATCGCACGCCCCCGGTCGTCGCCGGCGCGGTCGCCTCGGAGGGCACGGCCGCCGGGAGGCGCCGCTGTCTCACGGCTCGCAGACGGCGCCGATCCGCCAGCCGCTGACGGCCGCCGCCGAGCCGCATACGGCGCCCCACGACGAGCTGCTCGGCGTGGCGCGCGAGCTCATCCGGGTGTCGCCGGGCCGAACCGTCACGCTCGATTCGCTCGCGAACGCGCTCAAGGGGCGCGGCTTCAGCCGGACGCCGGGCTCGCCGCGCCTCATCACTCGCCTCCGCCGGATCCGCGAGCTCGCCGTGAGTCGCTCGGGCCACATCACCTTGGTAGACCCGCAGGCCGAGGCGGCCGCGATCGATACGGGCGCTGACAGCGAGCCGATCGACGTGGAGTCGCGCGCATCCGATGCGACTCCACCACTGCTCGAGCCGGAAGATCAACCTCGGGAGGTACGGACGCCGCGAGACGAGCGTTCCTGGGAAGAGCGGCGCGCGGAGGTGGAGGCGGCGCAGGCGGTGCCGGCCGCTGAGCCGTCGGCCCTCGCCCTCGGGAGCCCGCGCACGCCCAGCGAGGGAGCCCGAGACGACGGCTCCCGTCGTCGGCGCTCGCGTCGTGGAGGCCGCCGTCGGCGCCGCCACGGCGCGCCCACCACCGGCTAATCCGGGTCGCGCCCAGCAGGTATCAGCCGAACTGCCAGCCGTCCAGGCCCTGGGGGGCGCTTGGCTGGATGCGAAGCGGCAGGTCGTGCGGCGCAAGGATCCCGTGTTCCACCAGCGGCGCCAGCGATGCCCGATCCCGAGGCCGGCCGAGAGCCGCGATGCTCGGCATCAAGGCTAGACGAGCGGCGAGCGACCGCGCGGAGGCGGGAAGGCGCAGGACTCCAGCGGGCGTGACGAGGTCGAAGCGGCCGTGCGTGAGGGGTCCGACCGCGACAGGTACCTGTGTCCACAGCCGTGAGCGTGAGGCACGGGGCAGCGCGTCCACACGGCCGGAGACGACGTCCCAGGCGACGAGCCCGGCTCGGCGCTGCGCGGGCGTCGCGCGACGACCGCGTCCGTCGAGCGTGCGCCAGGTCAGCGACAGCGCCAGCGAGCGGTGGTGGCAGATCACGTCGTGCGGCGTCCACGGCGGCAAATGGAAGAGCGTACCCGGCTCCAGGTCGAGCGTGTGCCAGCCGGACCCGTGTTGCACTCGCCCTGCATCGAGGTCCGGCAGTGTTCCCGGCGGAACGGGCGAGCCGATCGTGACGGTGCGTCGCCCTTCCAGCTGGAGCCAGAAGGCGTCCACCGGACCGTCGTGGTGCAGCCCCATCGCGGCTCGGCTCCGGCCCTCGACGACGAAGAGGAAAGAGGTCTCCTCGCGCAGAGGCCCCAGCAGAGCCGTCCGCATGGCAACCATGAGTCGCATGAGCCGCGGCAGCAACTGGTGGACCTGCGGCAGGAACACCGTGGCGCCCGCCGCGAGCGCCCCGCGCAACCGGCGATGATCACCCGAACGGTCGTAGCGGCGCTCCACGGCGATCTGGAAGGGCGCACCCGCCTCGGCCATGGTCACGGCCGTCGCGAAATCGGGCGCGATCGTGCGCCAGCCCCGATCGCGGGGTTGCAGCACCACCGCCGTCCGGCCGAGATGTCGCTGGCGGAACCGCTCGACGGCGGCCGGTCCGGCAAACCACGTCGCCAGTGGCGACACGACGCCACCCGGCCACACGGCTACGTCCGGACCTGGTTGCGGCCGCCCTGCTTGGCGCGGTAGAGCGCCTCGTCGGCCGCGCGGACGATCTCCCGGGGGGTCGTCACCGTCGTGCCCCCGCTGTCTGCGATACCGATACTGACCGTGACCGCGATGCGCGGCCGCGGCCCGGCCGGGGCCGGAGAGTCCGGACGCGTGCGCGGGCGTCCGGCGGCGCGCAGAGTGAAAGGCGTGCCCTCGATCCTCCGTCGCAGGGCTTCGAGATGCGCGCGCACCTGGTCGACGTCCTTGCCCGGGAACAGCACGGCGAATTCCTCGCCGCCATAGCGGAACGCGCGTCCGCCACCGCCGATCTCGGCGAGCCGTGCCCCCACCATCCGCAGGAGCTGGTCCCCGACGTCGTGGCCGAAATCGTCGTTGAAGCGCTTGAAGTGATCGACGTCCACCATCGCCACCGTGTAGGTGTCGCCGAGGCGGGTGAGCGCTTCGTTGAGGGCCCGCCGCGCCGGCAACCCGGTCAGCTCGTCGTCGTACGCCATGCCGTGCCACGTCTCGATCAGCGAGAGCACGAGGATCAACCCACCGGTGGCCAGGTAGAGGCTCGAGTCGAGCCCCCCGCCGCCGGTACCGAGGGCGAGGAACGCTGCGACCACCGTCCAGACGGCGCCGCTCTCGAGCGCCGTCACCCTGAGCACCACGCGCCAGGTCACCACCAGGAAGGCCACCGCGAAGACGACCAGAGCCGCCTGGGAGAGCGCCCGCAGCCCGACTCGCGGTGGCGGAACCTCCGACCAGGCGGCCAGCGGCAGGAATAGCGGCTGGCAGAGCAGGGCCACCAGCAGGACCTCGGCCGCGAGCACGACCAGCGCGACCTGACCCGGACGGGCGAGGACCCCGCGCTCCGGGAGCCACGCCAGCGCGGCCAGGTCGGCCGGTACCAGGAGCGTGAGCGCCCCGAAGATCGCCCGGCCGACCTCGCCGCCGGCGCCGCTCACGGGCGCCCACATCAGCAGCGCGCGGTCCG
>JBKOZA010000484.1:0-4740 GCA_046725675.1 Candidatus Methylomirabilota bacterium | reverse complement strand
GAAAGAGACGTGCCGTCGCACGTACTCGCTGGGGCGCTGCTTGAGCGGCTGGAAGCCCAGCAGTCGTTCGGCCCAGTGGCGGTGGCGCTCGTACCAGTAGTCGGCCTCCTCCATCCAGAACGGCACCCAGCCCAGCCGCGTTTCGGCGAAGAAGATGCGGAGGTCCGGCAGCCGGTCGAAGACGCCGGACAGCACGAGCTGGGCGAGGCTCAGCGACGGCGGTATGCCGAGAAACGGCAGCGCCACCCACTCGACCAGCTTGCGCGGTCCCAGCTTCTTGAGCACCTCCGGATCGGCGCCCGGATACTCGAAGGTCGGCTGGGCGGCGCGCGGCCCCAGCCGATCGAAGCCGACGTGTACGGTGAGCGGCATCCGCATGTCGATGGCCGCCGCCCAGAAGCGGTCGTCCGCGGGCGTAGGGTACGACGTGCCGCTCGGGAACACGCCGAGGTTGACGCCCTTGAGGCCGAGCCGGGCGCAGTGCTCGAGCTCGGCGACGGCGTCGTCGAGCGTCGTCCACGGAATGACGCCCAGGCCGATGAGCCGGTCCGGCGAGGTCGAGCAGTAATCCTCGGCCAGCCAGTCGTTGTACGCGCGGACGGCCGCCCGGTACGCGTCGTCGTCGGCCATCGTGCGCCACAGGCGCGGCCCGACCTGCATGTTGGGGAACAGCACCTCGGCGTGCAGGCCGTCCACCTCCTGCTCGCGCAGCCGCTGCTCGGGCGGACCGTTGCCGGCCGTATCGTCCACGGTCGCGCCGAACGGCTGCCAGGTCTCGTTGGTGCGGCCGGCCCGCAGATCGAGGAACGGCGCGGGGTACGGCGGCTGACCTTCGACGAGAATCGCGTCGCCGCCGTCGGGCAGCTTGATCGTCCGCGGGGCCCGGTCGCGGAGGGCAGCTGGCATGCGAGGCGTCCAGCGCTCGGGACGGACTTCGAGATGACCATCGCTCGAAATCAGGGGCGGCAGCGCGGTGGGCATGGCGGCGCTCCTTTCCGTCGGCGAGGGAGTGTACCACCGGCGGTGGAGCGCGTTGACCTGGAAAGCCCCCGAAAAGGGCCGGGGCGGGGATCGCTCCCCGCCCCCGGCGAACATCGCGGTCGAGCGCGCGTCAGGCGATCGGCTGCTTGCGCGGCGCGAGCTGCAGGTCGGCGAGCAGCTCGCGCGTGTCGGTGATCTCCTTCATGCTGCGGAACGGCAGGTGGAACGCCGGACGCGAGGCGACGATCAGCATGCCGAAGTTGAGCGCGGCGGCGACCAGTTGCAGGACCGGCAACGCCAGATACTCGAGGATCTGGTCGCCCTTGGCGTGCAGCCACTCCACCTCGCGGCGGAAGTCGTCGACGGAGTCGCGCCACCACGCCGCCGAGCGGACCGGGAAGCTCGGCGCCGGTTCCTCCAGCGCGACCTCGGCGAGCGGACGGCGGGCGATCACCGCCAACAGCGGCCCCGTCCCCTGCTGCGCGAACAGGAACCACGTCATGGTGCGCGTGGCGAGCCAGCCGAGGGCCGCCAGCGCCAGCGTGGTGCCGGGCGCCAGCGGCGTCCCCGCCCACGGCGTGAGCGCCCCCACGAGCTGGCGATAGAGGAAGGTGACCTCGAACGTCAACACCAGCAGCTCGACCACGATCATCTGGACGAGGAAGGTCAGCTCGCGCCGGCGGACGGCGTCGGCCAGCGTGTGCAGGCAGGCGAAGCTGCCCATGATCAGCAGCAGGAGCAGGGCGTAGAGCACGCCGCCGGTGAAGCGCGAGGCCTCCGCGCCACCCGCCAGCTCGCTCAGCGTGTTACTCACGACGGGCAGCATCGTGTAGGTGAAGACTGCGGCCTCCAGCACACACCACATGCCCAGCGCCAGGAGCGCGACCCACGGCGCCCCGGGGGGAACGTAGCGGTGCGCTGCCCGCGCGGTGACGGTCACCGGGGTCGTGGCGAGCCGGTGCACCGCCTCGATCACCAGTCGCACCGCCAGCGCCGCCAGGCTGACCGTCCAGCCGATCGCCAGGCTGGCGACGCGCACCACGCCCGCCCAGTACAGCCAGACGGCGCGCGCCGCGTCCCACCACGCCAGCAGGAGCATCGACACGAAGCGCACGCGGCGCGACCGGAACGGCAGCGTGTAGACGGCCAGCGCGGTGGTCCAGATGGCGGCCACGCCGAGCAACGCCGGGATGGCCAGCATCACGTAGCGTACAACCAGCGCCCAGGTGGCTGCCGGGCCCATGAAGAAGGCCAGCAGCACCTCCTGCAGACGCGGAATCCACGCGATCGGCAACACCGCCAGCTCGATCACGTCCTGCCAGCGTTCAGGCACCATGACGTCTCCTTTCGACACTCGTTGCAGGCGGCCTCAGGGGCCCTGCCCGCCGGCCAGGGTCGGCGCCAGCTTCGGCGCCGGCGGTGGCGGTGGCGTCACCGTCGCCTCGACGATCGGCTCGGGCTCGCTCACCGCCACCGTGGATACGCGAATCACTGTCACCTCGGCGCGCCCGCGCAGCGTCGCCGGCCTGACGGCCGGCGTGGCGCCGTAGATCCGCACGGCGGCCGCCCGGGCGGCGTCGCGATCGAAGCGGCGCAGCACGCGGATGACGTACTGCCGCGTCTCGCGATAGGGCGGCACGCCCCGGTAGGTGATCACCGCGCGGTCGCCGGCGTTGTACGCCGCCAGCACCAGCGGCAGATCGTTGTGGTAGCGGTCCATCAGCACGCGCAGGTGACGGACGCCGCCCTCGATGTTCTCGCGCGTGTCGAACGTGTCCTGCACGTCCAGCGTCGCCGCGGTGGCCGGCATGAGCTGCATGAGCCCCTGCGCGCCCCGGCGCGACACCGCGCGCGGGTTGAACTCGGACTCGACGGAGATCACGGCCGCGACCAGTCGCGGCGGCACCCGGTAGCGCGACGCCACCTCGTCGATCTGCGCCATGATCTCGGCCAGCGTCGGCCGCGACGGCGTCTCCTCCGTCTCGGTGTCCTCTGCGGTCAGTGCCCCGGCGACCGCGTCCACGACGCCGCGCTGGGCGAGGAGGTATCCGGCGCCGAGCGTTAGCACGAGCACGAGGAGGCCGAGCGCCCGCCGCCGCGGACGATCGTCCCGCGAGTCATGGATCTTGGTGTTGCGCATGGTGTCATTGCGCATGGATTTGATCTGAGGGAGAACGACGTCAAGCGGCGCCTGGCATGAGCAACGCCGATGCCACCCCCGCCCAAAACGGGGCTAAGTGCGCGGTTTCTCGGGGCTCGACGACCGGAGGGTGGTCAGCGATCAGCCAGCGGGAACCGCCCAGGACTGACACTTCGTCCCCGGAAAGTGACACTCAGCGGCGGCGCGCCATCCGGGCTCATCGAGCCCACGCGGAGGCCGGTACTCAGTCGCGCACCACCCACGTGTGAGCCGCGGCGACGCTCAGCGCGACATCGGTGCCGGGTGACACGGCCGGATCGGGCGGCGCGTCCACGCTCAACGTCAGGACGCCGACCTGGACTGTGTAGAGATTCCGCGTCCCTCTGAAGAAGCGCTGGCGCACGACGCCGCGCCACGCGATGCCGGTCTCCGGGCGGCCGCCGAAATGGATCGCCTCGGGCCGTACGATCACCGTCACCGCCTCGCCGGGCACGAGATCCGCGGGTCCACTGCACCAGCCCGCCCAGCCGTCCGCCTCCACGCGCGCCAGTGTCCCGGCGGCGGTCCGCCGCACCTCTCGGGCCTTCGCCGCCAGCAGATTGGGCGAGCCGACGAACGCGGCGACCGTGCGACTGACGGGACGCGCGTAGATCGTCTCCGGCGGGGCCATCTGCACCACGCGCCCGTCGGACATGACGGCGATCTCGTCGGAGAGCACCATCGCCTCCTCCTGATCGTGCGTCACGTAGAGCGTCGTGATGCCGAGTCGCTGCTGGAGCGCGCGCAATTCCACGCGCATCTGCTCGCGCAGCTTGGCGTCGAGGTTCGACAGCGGCTCGTCCATGAGCAGCACCCGCGGGTGGAAAACCAGCGCGCGGGCGATGGCGACTCGCTGCTGCTGACCGCCCGACAGCGCGGTGGCCGGGCGCTCGGCCAGGTGCGCCATCTCCATCGAACCCAGGGCGGCCAGCACGCGCTCCCGCACCTCCGCCGCCGGGCGTCGCCGGACCTCGAGCGGATAGGCGACGTTGGCGAAGACGGTCATGTGGGGCCAGATGGCATACGACTGGAAGACCATGCCGACCTCGCGGCGCTCGGGGGGCACGAAGATCCCGGCCGCGGGGTCGCTCACGACGCGGTCGCCGATGCCGATGCGTCCGGCGTCGTTGTGCTCCAGCCCGGCCACCATTCTTAGCGTCGTCGTCTTGCCACAGCCCGACGGCCCCAGCAAGGTCAGCAACCGCCCGTCGGCGACGACCAGCGACACACCGTCGACCGCGCGGACCGCGCCGAACCGCTTGCTGACCTCGTGGACGACGACGCCCGGCATCGCGCTAGCGTCGAGCCTGGCGATGCCGATGTGCCGTCACGCGTCGTAGCGTCCGTGCCGGCCGGCGCCTGCTGCGAAGCGTCGCGCGCCCTCCTGGCTCTCGCCGGAGTCGTGCGTGACCTTGCCGAGCGCAAACTCGTTGGCGAGCGCCTGGGCCAGGGGCAATCCCATCCCTTCCCAGGCGGAGCGGCGGTCGCTGCGCACGCAGTTCGGCGGGAAGGCGGCGATGACGCGGGCCAGGGATTCGGCCTCCTCCCGCGCGCGGCCGGCGGGCACCACCCGGTTGGCC
>JBKOZA010000483.1:0-11143 GCA_046725675.1 Candidatus Methylomirabilota bacterium | reverse complement strand
GCGGTGCCGATCGTCACCGTCATCGGTCTCGGGATCGCGGTGCTGATCGGCGGGGTGGTGGTGACGGAGTCGGTGTACTCGATTCCCGGGCTGGGGCGGCTCACCGTCGACGCGGTGCTCGCCCGCGACTACCCCACGGTGCAGGCGGTCATCCTGCTCTTCTCGGTCGTCTACGTGCTGATCAACCTCGTGGTCGATCTGTCCTACACGTTCCTCGACCCACGGATCCGGTACTGATGGCGATCGCCGAGCCCGTGCCCGCCCTGGTTCGGGAAGCCGCGGCCGAGCGCGGCGGCGCCGTACGTCGGCTCGCGCGCAACCGGAGCGTGATGCTCGGCGGGACGATCATCGCGCTCATCGTCGCGGTGGCGATCCTGGCGCCCGTGCTCGGCACCACCGACCCCGCGCGCGTCGAGCCGGTCCTGCGCAACAGGCGGCCGGGGGCGGTGGCCACCGTCCGCAACGACGACGGCAGCCAGACCACCCGTACCCTGTGGATGGGTACCGACAGCCTGGGGCGCGACGTCCACAGCCGGGTGATCTACGGAGCCCGGGTGTCCTTGCTGATCGGGGTCTCCGTCGCGCTGATCAGCACCGTCGTCGGCCTCGTGATCGGAGTGCTGGCCGGTTACCTGCGCTGGCTCGACGGGATCGTCATGCGCGTCATGGACGGTCTCATGGCGATCCCGGCCATCCTGCTGGCCATCGGCCTCGTCTCGATCTCGCGGGCCGGGCTGCGCACGGTCATCGTGGCCATCGTCATCCCGGAGGTGCCGCGAGTGGTGCGGCTGGTGCGCTCGATCGTGCTGTCGATCCGCGAGGAGCCGTACGTCGAGGCGGCGGTGGCGCTCGGCGCGCGCACGCCGACGCTGCTCGCTCGGCACGTGCTGCCCAACACGCTGGCCCCGCTCGTCGTGCAGGCCACGTTCATCTGCGCCTCGGCCATCCTGGTCGAGGCGATCCTGTCGTTCCTCGGCGTCGGCATCCCGCCGGAGACACCGACGTGGGGCAACATCATGGCCGAGGGGCGCGCGCTGTTTCGCATCCTCCCTCACAACATCCTGTTCCCCGGCGTCTTCCTGGCGGCGACGGTGCTGGCCGTCAACATCCTCGGCGACGGCCTGCGCGACATGCTCGACCCGCGCATCCGCACACGGCTGTGACCCGTCAGCGGTCGGGGGTCTGGCGCACCTCGGCGAGCACCCGCTGCCAGAAGACGCGTCGCTCGCCCGAGTAGAACTCGGCCACGACCGCCGCCCGGTTTTCCGCCTCCAGACGGCCGTAGCTCTGCACGAGCCAGGTCGCAGTTCGCTGAACCGAGCTCGTCGCCGCCGCGTTCCTGGCCGGACGCGTGGCCGCGACGCTCGACTCCGTCGCCGCGGCCGCGGGGCGCGATCGTTCCGCTCGAGTGGCGGCCCTCGGCGGCGTCGGGGGCGTCGCTCGCTCGGCGCTGGTGGCCCCTGCCGCCGGCTGACTGGCCGTCGACGGTGGCGCGGTGTCGCCGCTCGGCCCGGCGGCGGTGTCGGCGCTTGGGGGCGCCGCGGTCTCGCCCGAAGGCGTGGCGGCCGGTGGTGGCACGATCAATTGAGGCATCACCGGCTTCGCCGCGGGCGCCGGGGTCACGGGCGGCGCGGTCGCGACCGTGCTGGGCACGGGGGCCGACGGCGAGCGACCACCGAGGAACCGGCCCGCCACGACGAGCGCGAGCACGACGAGACTGGCCGCGGCGGCGGTGCCGACGATGAAGAGCTTCCGGCGTCGCCGCGCCTGTTGCTGACGCCGCCGGTCGATGAACCTCAACAACTCGGCGTCGGGCCGCGGAACATTCATCTGCTCGGGGATTGGCATTTCCTTCTTCCTCCTCCCGCCCGAGAGTCAGAGTGTTGCGAACTACATACCATCAAGCCCTCACTCAACCGTACTACAATCGAGCGCCTCATGTCTCACCGCAACGCCGAGGTCGTCATTTGCGGGGCCGGCATCGCCGGGGTGGCCGCCGCGTATCACCTGGCCGTGCGCCGCGGGGTCAGCGACGTGATCGTCGTGGACGAGCGGCCGCCCCTCTCGCTGACCAGCGACAAGTCGGCCGAGTGCTACCGAAACTGGTGGCCGGGGCCCGACGACGCGATGGTGGCCGCGATGAACCGCAGCATCGATCTGCTGGAGGACCTTGCCCGCGAGAGCGGCAACGTGTTCCGCCTGAACCGGCGCGGTTACCTCTTCGCCACGGCCGATCCCGCGCGCGTGCCCCAGTTCGTGCGGGCTGCCGAGACGGCGGCCGCGCTCGGCGCCGGCCCCGCACGCCTGCACGATCGGCCCGGGAGCGACTATCAACCGGCGCCGGCCGAGAGCTTCGAGACACAGCCGACCGGCAGCGACGTGATCACCGACCGCGCGCTCATCCGCCGGCACTTCGGCTGGCTCGCCGACGACACCCTCGCGCTGCTGCACGCGCGGCGCTGCGGCTGGTTCAGCGGCCAGCAGCTCGGCATGTACCTGCTCGAGCGGGCGCGCGACAAGGGTGTGCGCGTGCTCGAAGGTCGCGTGGAGCGCGTGGACACCGCGGGCGGGCGCGTGACGGCGGTACAGGTGAGCGGCGCCGGCGGCGGCCACACCGTGGCCACGCCGCGCGTTGTCGTCGCCGCCGGGCCCCGGCTGCAGTCCGTCGGCCGCCTGCTCGGCGTCGAGCTGCCCGTGTTCTGCGAGCGGCACGCCAAGATCGCGTTCAACGACAGCCTCGGTGCGCTGCCGCGGGCCGCACCGCTGACCATCTGGACCGACCCCGTGCGGCTGCCGTGGTCGGACGACGAGCGAACCGAGCTGGCCGACTCCGAGCACCGGCACCTGCTCGACGAATTTCCGGCGGGCGTGCACGGCCGGCCGGAGGGCACGGGCGAGAGCCAGTCCGTGCTGCTGATCTGGGCCTACGACCTCGAGCCGGTGGAACCGACGTTCCCGTTGCGGTTCGATCCCGGTTACCCCGAGATCGTCATCCGTGGCATGTCGCGGGTGGTCCCGGCCATGGCGGCCTATCTGGCGCGCCTGCCGCGCGCCTTCGTCGACGGCGGCTACTACACGAAGACCCGCGAGAACCGCTTCCTCGCCGGGCCGCTACCGATCGACGGCGCCTACGTCATCGGCGCACTCTCCGGCTATGGCTTGATGGCCTCCAACGCCGCCGCCGACCTCCTGGCCGCCCACGTCACCGGCGCCCCGCTGCCCCCTTACGCGCCGGCGTTCATGCTCGACCGCTACGACGATCCCGCCTACCGCGCCCGGCTCGAGCACTGGGGCGACTCCGGCCAGCTGTAGCGGTCGTCGCTCGGGGCGCGTGAGCGCGCGGCCCTCGGCTAATCGTCGATCGCCTGGAGCACGAAGCTCTTGAGGAGCTGGCGGTAGTGGACGCGGATCGGGCCGGGCGCCTGGGTCATCGACACGACCACGAGCTGCTCCCTCGGATCAACCCAGAACATCGTGCCGAACGCACCGCCCCAACTGTACTCGCCGGCCGTCCCCGTGGCGCTGGCCAGCCCGGCCTCGCGCCGGACGGCGAAGCCCAGACCGAACCCGTAGCCGGCGCCTGGCAGGTAGTCGCCGGCGCCGGTGACGGCGGGACTCAGATGATCGGCCGTCATGTACTCGACCGTTTTGCGGCCGAGCACACGGATGCCGTCGAGCGAGCCGCGGTTCAGCAGCATCTGGGAGAAGCGCACGTAGTCGCCGGCGGTCGAGACCACGCAGCCGCCGCCGCACTCGAACTTCGGTGCGACCGTGACGTCGGGGACCGACACCGCCTTGCCCGTGTCAGGGTCCGTGCTCAGGGCCTGGGCGATGCGGGCGTGGCTGGCGGCCGGCACCACGAAGCCGGTGTCCGCCATCTTGAGCGGCCGGAACAGGCGCTCGGCAAGGAACTGGCCGATCGGCTGGCCGGACACCACCTCGACCACGCGCGCCAGCACGTCGGTAGAGAAGCCGTACTCCCAGCGCGTGCCCGGCTGGAAGAGCAGTGGGGCCTTGCCCAGACGCTCGACGAACTGATCGATCGTCATTTCCCGCGCCGCTGTCGACGACGACTGCGGATACGCCTGGTGGACCGCGGTGGTGCCACGGTTGCCGTAGGTCAGACCCGAGGTGTGGCGCAGCAGGTCCTGCACGGTCATCTCACGCTCGACCGGCGCCAGCACGAGGCCGCGCTTGCCGGTCATCGGATCGAGGTGCTCGACGCCGACCTGCATCTTGCCCATCGCCGGGATGTACTTCGACACCGGATCACTGACGAATAGCCGTCCGTCCTCGTACAGCATCATCGCGGCCACGGACACCATCGGCTTGGTCATGGAGGCGATGCGGAAGATCGCGTCCGCGCTCATCGGCGCTCCGGCCGCCTTGTCGCGGAAACCAACTGCCTCCGCGTACGCGATCCGGCCTCGCCGGGCAACGACGACGACGGCTCCGGGGATACGGCCTCGCTCGACGTCGGCCTTCAACGTTTCGGTGATACGGGCCAGCCGCGACGACGACAGTCCAACCTCCTCGGGCCTGACCGGAGGCAAGCCGGCCGCGCCGACCGGCAGGGCAGGACTGAGCACGAGGACGAGCGCGAGGGCGATCGCGAGGCGTAGCATCGTGGATCTCCTGGTTCGGGTGCCCAGCGTGCGAAGCGCGGTGCCGCGGCGGCGAGGCCGCCGCGGCACCGCAGCCCGGCTCACGCAGAATGACGGGCGACGAAGCCGTAGCGGGCGTTGCTCCGCTCGCCGCCGGCCGCGACGTACTCCGCCCGGATCGCCGCGATCCGGTCCGTGGTGATGGCGCCGAGCGCCGTCTTGGTGTTGACGTTGTAGAGCTTGGCGGCATTGCCGCTGAAGATCGCGGTCTTGATCTTGCCGTCGGCGGCGCCGAGCGCCGGGAACTTGTGCTGCTTGCGCATCTCCTCCGGGACCTCGAGCCGCCGCATCGCCTCGATCTGCCACTGGGGCGAGCCGTACCAGACGGAGTCCGAGCCCCACAGCACCCGCTCGGGACCGAGGCCGCGGACCAGCGTGCCGATGAAGGCGGCCGCGAAGCGCGGGTTGGTCACCGCACACGTCGCGAAGGCGGTGCCGATCTCACCATAGACGTTCTTCACGCCGAACTTGGCCGGGATTTCGGCGAGGTCGGTCGCCCACTGGATGCGGCCGGTCTTGTCGAACTCCGCGAGGACCGCGTCCGGGGATTCCTGGAACGGCCTCAGGGCGGAGTGGTAGATGACGAAGTTGAGCTTCGGCCAGTCCTTGGCAGCCTTGCCGAGGTCGTTGACCGTCGCGTATTCCCAGACGCCCGGCCACGACTTCTCGTAGTCGGCCGGCAGCAGACCCTTGTGGATGCAGATCGTGTTGATGCCCGCCTTCACCGCCTTCTCGTAGAACGGATAGATGAGCTTCTCGTCGTCCAGGCGCCAGTACGTGCCCAGCTTGGAGGGGGAAAGCGGATCGCCTACCGTGTAGCCCTTCCAGCTGTCCGGCTTCACCTTGGCGATGCAGCGGTCGACCTCCTCCATCCAGCCGTCCTTCTTGGGCGTGAACACGGAATGGGCGAGCAGCCGCCGCGAGCCCGAGATTCGGTTGATGGCCGTGCGCCCGGCGGCGATCTGATCGTTGCTCAGCAGGTCCCAGCTCGAGTCGTCGAACGGCGCGCCGGACAGCAGCGCCACCTTCGTGTCGCTGTCGACGAACACCTCCTTGACGTAGTTCTCGAACTTGAAGCGGTAGAGATCGTTCTCCCGCGTGATGGCGGGGTTCCAGTTCTTCTTGGCGTACTGGGCGAGACCGAGCAGCCCTTCCTGCTTGAAGTCGTCGCGCACGAAGTGCGTCTGCACGTCGATGATGAACTGGTTGGCGAGAGCGCCGGCCCGGGCGGCCGCCGCGCCAGGCTGCTGGGCCTCGGCGGGGGTGACCTCGAAGATCGGGCCGAACACCTCGTTCATGGCCAGGAACGCCGCCGCCATCCCGGCGGTGCTGGCCAGGAAGCCGCGCCGGCTCAGGCCGTGGCGGGGGCCGAGCTGGTCGGCCATCTCCTTGATGCGCGCCTCCACGCGCTGCTGCTCCCGGGTCTGGGGCAGCGGGTTGTACTCGCCGTTGGAGACGATCTGGGTGGGGACCGGTGACCGGAACGATTCCGTTTCGGCCGGCGCGGTCCGTTGGAACTCGGACGGACTCAGATAGTGCGGCATGGCATCCCTGACCTCCTGCGACGCCCTCGCGGCGTCCGCGGGCCAAGCCTAGAAGAGTCCTCGGTCCGCCTCAAGGGGTGGGTCACGCCCCGTGTGAAACGGAGCACGAGGCCCGGGCGACGCTACACGAGTCGCGCGCGCAGGCGAGAGCTGAGCGCGTCGATGGCCATCACCATCACGATCGTCACGAGGAGCGCCGTCGAGGCGGCGGGATAGTCGATCATGCGTAGATAGGTCTGCAGGTAAAACCCGATGCCGCCGGCGCCGACGAACCCGAGCACCGTCGCCGCCCGGATGTTGGTCTCCAGACGGTAGAGCACGTAGGACAGGAACAGCGGCAGCACCTGGGGCAACACGCCGTAGCGCAAGATCTGCAGTCGGGTAGCGCCGGTGGCGGTGACCGCGTCGACCGGGCCCGGGTCGATCCCCTCGATCGCCTCGGAGTACAGCTTGGCCAGGGACGTCGTCGTGTAGGCGACGACGGCGAGCACGCCCGGGAACGGGCCGAGGCCGACGGCGGCCACGAAGATCAGCGCGTAGACGAGCGTGTCGACGCTGCGGAACAGGTTCAGCACCGCCCGGGCGGGGTAGAACACCCGCGGCGGCGCCACGTTCCGCGCCGAGACGAAGCCGAGCGGAAGCGCCAGGGTGGCGGCCACCGCGGTGCCCAGCAGCGCGATCTCCACCGTGATGAGCGCGCCGGCCAGGGCCGACGGCAGCACCTGGACGTCGGGCGGCAACATCCGCCGCAGGAACTCGAGCATCCACGGCACCCCCCGCACGAACCGGACCGGGTCGGCGCCGGTGTCCCAGAGCAGCCAGCCGAAGATCACCAGTCCCACGAACAGCGCCGCGCGCCTCATCGGGTCTCTCCGTAGATTGCGTCGGCCACGACCGGTGTCACCGCGGCCGGCGGGCCGTCGAACGCGACGCGCCCGCGGCGGAGGCCGACGACCCGGGTGGCGTAGGCCAGCGCCGTCTGCAGCTGGTGCTGGCTGACGACGAGGGTGAGGCCGCGCTCGGTGTTGATCGTCCGAAGCAGGCCCATGATGTCCGCCGTGAGCGCGGGATCGAGGCTCGCGGTCGGCTCATCGGCCAGGATCACGGCCGGCGCCTGGGCCAGCGCCCGCGCGATGGCCACGCGCTGCTGCTCGCCGCCCGACAGCGTGTCGGCACGCCGCCCAGCCAGGTGCGCCAGCCCGACCTGGCTGAGGCACTCGAGGGCGCGAGCCCGGTCGGCCGCGGGAAAGCGACCGAGCAGGCTCGGCAACGCGGGCACGTAGCCCAGACGACCGGCCAGCACGTTGTCGAGCACGGACGCGCGACGGACGAGGTTGAATTGCTGGAATACCATGCCGATCTGCCGTCGCGCGGCCCGCAGGCCGGCGGCATCGGCGCCGGTCACCGCTCGCCCGGCCACGCGCACGACACCCGCCGTCGGTTCCACCAGGCGATTGATCGTACGCAGGAACGTCGTCTTGCCAGCGCCGCTGCGACCGAGGATGACGACGAACTCACCTGGCTGAACGACGAGGTCGATACCGTCGACCGCGGCCACGGCCGGCGGCAGCACGACACGCAACCCCGCCACCTCGATCATGGCGCTCATGGGCGGTGCCGACGGGATCGGATCGTGACTCAGCGCGGCCGGGCGCCGAGCAGCTCGATGGCCGCCCGGACGGGATCGTACTCGCGATCCTCGGCGACCTCGAACCCGTCGATCTCGTAGAGTCGCTTCAGCAGCGCCGCGTGGGCGGGCCCCCGGATCTGCAGCAGCGCGCCACGCACCTTCGCGAAGGTGGCGGCGTCCAGCCCGTCGCGGGCGGCGATGCCGGCCTCGGGGATCGGCTCGGTCTCGGCCACGAAGACGAGCCGCTCGCGCTCGGCCGGGTCTTTCAGGTATTGCTCGCGCGCCATGTCGAAGGAGGCGATGGCATCGACGTGGCCGTTGAGCAGCGCGCGCATGCTGGCGTCGTGGGCGCCGGAGAACACGACGTCCTTGAAGAACGTCTTGGGGTCGCGGCCCGTGACCAGCCCCCGCTTGATCAGCAGGACCATCGGATAGATGTAGCCCGACGACGACGCCGGGTCGACGAAGGCGATCGTGCGTCCCCGCAGGTCCTCGAGCGACTTGACGCCGGAGTCGCGCCGGACGTAGATCCGCGAGGTGAACGAGGACTTGCCGTGCCAGACGTTCTTGGCGACGATCACCGCCTTCGCCTCGCGGCTGGCCAGCACGTAGCCGCCCGGGTGGACGAAGGCCAGGTCGGCCGAGCGGTTGCGCAAGGCTTCGATCACCGCCGCGTAGTCCGACGCCACCGTCACCCGCACCGTCACCCCGACGAGCTTGCCCAGGACCTGCCCGAACTCCTCGCCGGTCGCCAGCAGATCCGTCGGCTTCTGCGAGGGCGTGAGCACGAGGTGGAGGCGATCGGCCGCCTCGGCCGGGCGCGCCGCCGCGGCCAGCGCGGCGGCCAGCCCGCGCGTGAACGTTCGGCGCGACAGCCAGGTCATCGCGGGTGCGAGGATAGACGCCTCCCTCCGCCTTCGGCAAGCTCACCGGAACCGGGCCCGACCGGGAACCGAGGCTGGAGGCGCCGACGCTGGCTACAATGGAAGCGCATGTCACGCGAGATCGTAATCGTCGACGACCACGAGGCGGTCCGGGATGCCCTGCTCGGCATGGTGCAAGAAGCGGGCTATGAGGCCGTCGCCTTCTCGAACGCGGCCGCGGCCCTGGCCCGCATCGGCGAGCATCGTCCGGCGCTGGTGCTCCTCGACATGATGATGCCCGACGTGGACGGCGCGGATTTCCTGGTGCGGCTGGCCAATCTGCGGGACGCGGCGGCCGTCCCCGTCATCGTAGTCTCCGCGCTGGGCCACCTGTTGCAAGGGTTGCGCCGGTCCGACGTGAGGGCGGCCGGCGTGGCCGAGGTGCTGCCCAAGCCGGTGAGCTACACCACGCTGATCGACGCGGTGCGACGAGTCATCGGACCACCTTGACCCGAGGACGCCGTTTGGGGAGAATCGGATGCCGTGGCCACGAACACGAAGGCTCGAGCCCTGAAGACGCGAACCAAGCCGACGCGCCGCCGCGCGCCGGAGCCTCACGAAGTTCACGCCAAGATCGTCCGGCTGGTCCCGCGTCGTTTGCTCGAGCGCGTCGTGCGCGCGCAGGCCGGCGAGAGCCCGCACGGTTGCCACAAGTGCGGCAGCCTCTTCGTCGAGATCGAGCCGGCCTTCGTGCACTGCCGCTACTGCGGCAGTCTCTCCCGCATCCGCGGCGCCTCGCTTCTCGCCCAGGAGGAGTGGGAGATGCGCTCCGGCATGCGGCTGGCCTCCTGAGCAGACCCAGCCACCGATGATGGGCGGCGCCGCGCCCTGATGGTGTTGGCGCACGTGCGAGCCGGTGCCGGCGGGCGGCCGCTCGTGCTGCTGCACGGCTTGCTCGGGAGCGCGCGCAATCTCTCGACGCTGGGCCGTCTCCTGGTCGACCGCAACCCTGAGCTCGATGTCGTGGCCTTCGATCTCACGGGCCATGGAGCGTCCGCCCCGCTGCCACCCGGTGCCGACGCCACGACGCTGGCCGCCGACGTGCTGAACAGTGCCCGCGCGCTGGGCCTGCGCCCTCCGCTGTCCTTCGTCGGCCACTCGCTGGGAGGGCGCGTGGCATTGCGGGTTGCGCTGAGCGAGCCCGCGTCGGTCGGCACAGTCTCGCTGCTGGACATCCCACCGGGGCCGCTGGCCGCAGCGGGCGAGGTGAGCGGTGTCCTGCAGATCCTGGAGCACATGCCGGACTCGTTCGCCAGCCGCGGGCACGCCCGCGCTCGTCTCATCGCCGCGGGGCTGGCCCCCACGCTCGCTGACTGGCTCCTGCTGAACCTCGGTCCCGGCAGCGGGGGCTTTGGCTGGCGCGTGGATCGCCGTGCCCTCGCCGATCTGCACGCACGCGTGGCCGCCGAGGATCTCTGGCCGGTGGTCGAGGGGCAAAGACCCTGGGCGCTGAGCTGCGTCCGTGGCGGTGCCTCTGCGTTCGTGACCGACGGCGACGTTCAGCGGCTGCAAGCGGCTGGCTGCCCGGTGGCGACGATCCAGGGCGCCGGCCACTTCTTGCACGTCGAGCGGCCTGACGCCGTCGCGGAGGCCGTTGCGGAGGGTCTGACCTGACTGGCATGCCGGGACGTCGCGCGTGTGACGCTGCTCGTCACGCTGCCGTGCCCGGGGTCCCTGGATAGCCGGGCAGGCCCCCGGAAACGTGTGGTGGCCGACCCGGGAACGGTTCTTGCTGCTCCCGCACCTCGCCATGCGTACGCCGAGCCGGGTCGTCGTGCTGTCGCTCCTGGCGTCGCTCATCTCGTTGGGGCTGGCCGTGTACAGTGCGACCAGCTCACGCGCCGAAGCGCCGCCACCGCGGGCGTCGGCCCCAGCGACCTCGCTGTCGGCGGCGCGCTTCTTCGTGTTGCTCCCCGACGGTCGCGTCGAGATCACGGACGCGTGGAGCCGCCGCGTGTTCCGCTGGGACGGCCAGCGTTGGCAACAGAGCGAATCCTGGACGCCGACCCTATCCGGCTCGCGCTAGCCCCGGCCTGGCCGACGTGGCCCGCGTATAATCACGGCCCGTCGGCCATGAGTCGTTCCTCGCGCTCCGCCCATCCCGCCCGACGGCGTTCGGCCGGCGCCGGCCCGCGCCGGTGTCGCTGGACGCGGGATCCGCTCGATGTCGAGTACCACGACCGCGAGTGGGGCGTGCCGGTCCGCGATGACCGTACGCTCTTCGAGTTCCTCGTGCTGGAAGGCGCCCAGGCGGGGCTGTCGTGGTCGACGATTCTCCGGAAGCGCGCGCACTACCGGCGCGCGTTCGCGGGCTTCGATCCCCGGCGCGTCGCTCGCTTCGGTCCGCGCGACGTGCGCCGCCTGCTCGCCGACGCGGGCATC
>JBKOZA010000482.1:0-2943 GCA_046725675.1 Candidatus Methylomirabilota bacterium | reverse complement strand
GACGATCTTCAGCATGCCAGAGGCCCTACGCAAGCCGCGTGCTATGTTCGGGGCTCGTATCGTCCACGAGGCGGACCCGTGACTACGCGTAGTTGCGAGGCACCCCGTCGCCGGCCGTGGCTGCGCGCTCCCAAGCTTCGTGGCGAACGCCACGACCGTTCGGGGCACCCTACGAAATCTCGTGGCTCGAGCGCCGGATGCCGAGCTTTTCCATCCGGCTCCGCAGCGTGTTGGGATGCATCCTCAGCAGGCCGGCCGCGCCCCGCGGCCCCTCGATCACGCCGCCGCTGCGCTGCAGGGCGGCCGTGATCTGCGACCGTTCGATCTCCTCGAGCGTTTCGGCCAGTCCGGTGTCCAGACGGGCGCTGGCGCCGGTCGCGGCGGGCGGGCCCGTCCGGACGCTCACGGTCGGGCGCACCACCTCGTCGTCGAGCTCCAGCACCGGTCCGGGCGCCAGGACGACGGCGCGCTCTATCACGTTCTGGAGCTCGCGGATGTTCCCGGGCCAGTCGTAGGCGACCAGGCGGGCCATCGTCTCCGCCGAGATCGTCTCGACGCGCTTGCCGAACCGTTTGCCGTACTGGGCCAGGAAGAACGTGGCGAGCTGGGGCACGTCGCCCCGGCGCTCGCGCAGCGGCGGCACCGCCAGCGGGAAGACGTTGAGACGGTAATAGAGATCGGGGCGGAAGCGACCGGCGTCGACCGCCGACTGCAGATCACGGTTGGTGGCGGCGATCACCCGCACGTCGACCGACACCGTCTGGCTGCTTCCGACCGGCTCGAACTCGTGCTCCTGCAACACCCGGAGCAGCTTCACCTGGGTCTCCACCGGCAGCTCGCCGACCTCGTCCAGGAAGATGGTGCCGCCGTCGGCCAGCTGGAAGCGTCCGATCCGGCGCTCCAGCGCCCCGGTGAACGCGCCCTTGACGTGCCCGAAGAACTCGCTCTCGACCAGGCCGGCCGAGATGGCGCTGCAGTTGACCTTCACCAGCGGGCGCGTGCGGCGCGTGCTGGCGTGATGGATGGCCCGGGCGATCAGCTCCTTGCCGGTGCCGGTCTCACCGGTGACGAGCACCGTGGAGTCGGTCGGCGCCACCTTCTCGACCCGGCGCAGCACCGCCAGCAGCGCCTCGCTGGTGCCCACCATCTGGGCGAAATCGTGCTCGCGGTGGATCTCCTCCTGCAGGTAGGCGTTCTCGCGCTCGAGCCGCGCCTTGAGCGCGGCGATCTCCTCGTAAGCGGTCATGTTCTCGATGGCCACGGCCACCTGGCCGGCGACCTCTTGCAGGAACGCGACGTCGGTCTCGGAGTAGGCGCCCACGCGTGTGCTGGCCACCGCCAGCGTGCCGATGCAGCGCGCCCGCGCGACCAGCGGCACGATCACGAACGAGCGCACGCCGTCGGCGAGGGCCTGGGTCTCGGTCGGGTACTGGGCCTCGCGCTCGAGGTCACGCCGGACGAAGGGCCGCTGCTGCTGGAACACCAGCCCGACGTGGCTCTCGGTCGACGGGATCTCCAGCCCCACGACGAAATACGAGGTCGGCAGCGCGGACTCCAGCACGATCAGGCGCAGCACGTCGCGCTGCGGATCGTGCAGGAAGATCGCGGTCCGCTCGAAGGGCACGACCCGACGCAGCGCGCCGGCGATGGCGGCAAACAGCGCCTCCCGGGTCACGTTGGCGACCAGCGCATTGCTGATCTCGAGCAGCGTGCGATACCGCTCGGCCTCGCTGGCCGGTCGCCGGATCGGGTTCTCGCTCATCAGCTCGGGCCACCCATGGGCGCGTATTCTACCGGCCTGGAAACCCCAAGGCCTGGCCCCGCTGTAAATTCACACCAATGTTACAAACGTGCGCTCATGGCAAGAGCGTGACATGCCCCCGCTGGCCTGCTGGTGAATACATCCGGCGGGAGAGCGCGTCGGATAAGTATGAAGAAGGGGTACAAGGCAGCCCTTGCGGTCGTCATGGTCGTCTTGCTCGGATTGACCACCGCCGGCTTCGCCGAGGCGCGTGGCGAGGGCCACGGCGGTGGGGGCGGTGGCTTTCACGGTGGTGGAGGCAGCGGTTTCCACGGCGGTGGTAGCTTCCACGGAGGTGGGTTCCAGGGCCATCCAGGGTTCCACGGGCACCCTGGGTTCCATCACGGATTCCACGGGCACGGGTTCGTCGGGGTCGCGCCGTTCTACTGGTGGGGGCCAGGCTACGCGTACGCTCCGTACGACCCGGCGACGCCCGGGTACTGGTACTACTGTCCGAGCGCCCAGGCGTACTACCCGTACGTTCAGACGTGTCCGGAGTCGTGGGTGCCGGTGCCAGCCAGCTAACCCTGTCGAGACCCGGCATCCTCGAAGGGATGCCCGGCTACGCGCGGGTGGCGACGATGACCAGCCGATCGGTGGCGCCGACCGGGACCGCCCGGTCGTAGCTTCCGCGGTACTCGACCTCGACGAAGCCCGCGGCGACGAGCAGCCCGTCCAGCTCCTCGCGCGTCCAGCACCGCATGACGAAATCGTAGTCCGCCGATATCGTCTCCTTGCCCGCCGTCAGCCGGTGCTGCTCGGCGATGCGTAGCTGTCGCGAGCCGTGCTCCAGGCGCGTTTCACTTCGATACGCCAGGGTCCCGTGCGCCGTCTCCACGGTCTTCTCGAGAACGGGCTCCCGCGACTTGCGGCTGACCGTCGCCTCCCAGTCGCGCACGTCGAGCGTGAGAACACCGCCGCGTTTCAGCGTCCGCGCGAAAGCCAGGAAGGCGTCACGACGGAGCCGGTCTTCGAGGACGTCGTTGAGCACCCCGCGGCAGAGGACCGCATCGTGGGGCGGCGGCGGCAGTGACGTGAGATCGGCGAGAAGGAAGGCGACGGAGGTCGCGCCCGGGCGCCGTCGGGCCACCGCGAGGAGGTCGTCGGACGCGTCGAGCCCGGTGACCCGAAATCCGCGCCGT
>JBKOZA010000481.1:0-1378 GCA_046725675.1 Candidatus Methylomirabilota bacterium | reverse complement strand
GATACGTCCCGGCCGAGGCCACGACCTGCGGCGCATAGCGGGCGACCAGCATGTGGCAACCCCGGCACGGCGGGGCACCCTTCATCGAGATGTCGCTCAGCTTGTCCTCGTCCATGCCTCGCGTCCTCCACCTTTCTCGTCTATTCGGGCGCGGGCCCGATTGTGCGTGGTACGTGGAGCAAGCGCGATGCCACGAGCCTGATTCGGTCTTCCGCGGAGTTGCGCAGCGGTAGGCCGCGCCGACATCGTCTACCTCTGTAAGCTCTACCACGGATCGGGAGTACGACGGTTTCTAGCCCCGCTGCAGCGAGGGCTGCGGGATGCGCGCGAGCTCGGCGGCCAGCATCCCGGCCCAGCCGTAGATGTTGTACTCCCGGACGTGGGAGCGAAGCCGGCTCATGCGTGAGCGCCGCTCGTCGGGGTCGGCGGTGAGCGCGTCGTGAATCGCCGCCGCCATGTCCTCCATGTCGTAGGGGTTGACGAGCCAGGCGTCACGGAGCTCGCGGGAGGCGCCGGTGAAGCGGCTGAGGATGAGGCTGCCCTCGTCGTCGTCCTGGGCCGCCACGTACTCCTTGGCGACCAGGTTCATGCCGTCGTGCAGCGAGGTCACCATGCAGAAGTCGGCGGCCCGGTAGTAGCGACGGATCTCGGCGTGGTCGTGGTGGCGCTCGCGATAGACGATCGGTAGCCAGCCGCGCTCCCCGAACTCCTCGTTGATCGACCGCACGGCCTCTCGCACCTCTTCCTGCAGGGCCCGGTAGCGCGGGATGCGGCTGCGGCTGAGCGAGGCGATCTGCACGAACGTCACGCGGCGCCTGAACTCCGGCCAGCGCTCGAAGAAGCGCCGCAGGGCCCGGATGCGCTCGGGCAGCCCCTTGGTGTAGTCCACGCGCTCGACGCCGACGCCGAGCCACTCGGTGCCGATCCCCAGCTCGGCCCGCAGGGCCGCCCGCGCCGGCAACGGCTCGGCGTCGTCGGGCGCCACGCTGATCGGGAAGGGGCGCACCCACGTCCGGTGCTGGCCGCGGAGGACCGTGAAGTTCTCCCAGTCGACGCGACCCTCGATCGCGCGCTCGACGGTCTCGAGGAAGTTGTTGCAGTGGAACTGGGTATGGAAGCCGATGAGGTCGGCCCCCAGCATCCCCAGCAGGATCTCGTCCTGCCAGGGGCAGATGCCGAACGCCTCGAAGTTCGGCCACGGGATGTGCCAGAACAGGGCGACCCGGGCGTCGGGCCGGTTCTGCTTGACCAGCTGGGGCAGCAGCGCGAAGTGATAGTCCTGGGCCAGCACGACCGGGTGCTCGGCCTTCTCCATCTCCTCCAGGAGCGTGGCTGCGAAGCGCCCGTTGACGGCCCGGTACTGCTCCCAGTCGTCGGC
>JBKOZA010000480.1:0-14429 GCA_046725675.1 Candidatus Methylomirabilota bacterium | reverse complement strand
CAGGGCGAGCGCGCGGCGGCGATGTGTCGCGAGCGCGGCGCGCTGTCGGTGAGCGTCGCCCGCGACGAGACCGAGCGGGCCCTGCTCTGGAAGGGGCGGAAGGAGGCCGCCGGCGCCGTGGGCCGGCTCACCGCGGCCTACCTGCTGCAGGACGCGGTGGTGCCGCGCTCGAAGCTGCCGCAGATCATGCGCGAGGTGGTGGCGATCGGCGAGCGCTACGGCCTGCTCATCGCCAACGTGTTCCACGCCGGGGACGGTAACCTGCATCCGATGATCTGCTACGACGACCGCCGGCCGGACGAGCTGAAGCGGGCGAAAGAGGCCAACGAGGCGCTGCTGCGGGCGTGCATCGACCTGGGAGGTAGCGTCACCGGTGAGCACGGCATCGGCCTGGACAAGTGCCAGAACCTGCCGCTGCAGTACGCCGACGCCGACCTGAACTTCATGTACCGTCTGCGCGGCGTCTTCGACCCCGATCGCCTCATGAATCCCGGCAAGCTGCTGCCCACGCACCCGGCGTGCGGCGAGGCCTTCCGGCCGTCCCGGCCGCCGCTGCCGGCCGGGACCTGGGTGTGAGCGTCACGACGCGCAGCCTCGGCGCCGCGCTGGGCGAGGTCGTGGGCCGCGACGGCGTCAGCGCCACTCCTGCCGCGCGGGCGGCCGCCGCCGTCGACGGTCGCGAGCCGCAGTGGGTGGTGCGACCGCGCACGCTGGAGGACGTCGGCCGAATCGTCGCGCTCGCGCACGACGAGAAGCTCGTGGTCGTCCCTCGCGGGCGGGGCACGGCGCTGACCCTGGGCGCGCCCCCCGCGCGCCTCGATGTCGTCCTCGACCTCACGGGTCTCGACACGATCCTCGAGCACAATCCCGACGACATGACGGCCACCGTGCAGGTGGGTGTCACCGCCGGCGCGCTCGCCGCGCGACTGGCCGGGCACCGCCAGATGCTGCCGCTCGACCCCCCCGGCTGGAGCGAGCGTACGCTCGGCGGCATCGCCGCCACCGGCGCCAGCGGCCCGCTGCGCGTGCGGTACGGGACGATGCGCGATCTGCTGCTGGGCGTGCGCTTCGTGCAGGCCGACGGCGTGCTGACGTGGGGCGGCGCGCGGGTCGTCAAGTCGGTCACGGGCTACGACATCCCCAAGTTGCTCGTCGGCTCGCTGGGCACCCTGGCCGTGCTCGGCGAGTTGACGCTACGGCTGCACCCGCTGCCGGAGGCCGAAGCCACGTGCCTGGTGTCGGTGGCCAGCTTCGAGGAGGCCGCGCGGCTGGCGGCGACGATCGTGGACTGCACGCTTCAACCCAATCGCCTGGAGTTGCTCGACGCTGCGGCGCGCGTGGCGAGCGGGCTGCCGGCAGCGGCGGCCGGGCTCGTGGTCTCCTTCGGCAGCGTCGAAGCGGCCGTGCGCGCCCAGCAGGCGGCCGTCGCCGCTGCCGCCCGACGGGTGGGCGCGCGGGTGGACACGGCGGGTCCGGCCTTCTGGCGGACGTACGACCGAATGCTCGCGCAGACCGGGACCACACGGCTGCGGATCGCGACTCTCGCCACCAGGGTCGCGGAGACCGCCGCCGAGGCCCGGGCGGCACTGGCCGGAGCCGGCGGCGTCGCGCTGACTGCCTGCGCTCCGCTGGGCGTGGTGCGTGTCGCCGTGGAGGGTGGCGACCCGGCGCGCCTGGCCGGCGCCGTCGAGCGGCTCCGGGCGTTCATCGCCGGCGACGGCGGCAGCGTCGTGATCGAGCGAGGGACGCCGGCGCTGAGAGCGCGCGTCGATCCCTGGGGTCCGGTGGCGGGGCCGGCACTGGAGCTGATGCGGGGGCTCAAGCAGGAGTTCGACCCGCAGGGGACGCTGAACCCCGGCCGCTTCGTCGGCGCCATCTGATGCGACCCGGATTGGCGGATCCCGAGGCGACCTCGATGCTCCGCGCCTGCGTGCACTGTGGGATCTGCCTGCCCCAGTGCCCCACCTACCGCGTGCTCGGTGAGGAGATGGATTCGCCGCGCGGCCGCCTCTACCTCATGAGAGCCGTCGCGGACGGGCGGCTCGAGCCTACCGCGACGTACGTGCGACACCTCGACCTGTGCCTCGGCTGCCGCGCCTGCGAGACGGCGTGCCCGGCCGGCGTGAAGTTCGGTGCTCTGCTGGAGCGTGCGCGCGCCGACATCGGGCGCCGCGGCGGCGAATCCCACCGATGGTTGACGGCCCTGCTGTTCGCGGTGTTCCCGTACCCCGACCGTCTGGGCGCGGCCCTCGGCCTCGCCCGGCGGTATCGCCGCTGGAACCTGCAGCGAATCGTCCGGGCCACCGGCGTCCTGAGGTTGCTCCCCCGGCTGGCGGCGCTGGATTCGCTGCTCGAGCAGGTGCCGGACGAGGCCACGTTGCCCGAGTACGTCCCCGCCCGGGGCCGGTCCCGCGGCCGTGTTGTCCTGCTCACCGGCTGCGTGCAGCGCTTCCTCTTCGCCGACGTGAACCGCGACACCCTGCGCCTGCTGTCGCTGGCCGGCTGGGACGTGACCGTCCCGCGCGCCCAGGGGTGTTGCGGCGCCCTCGAGCTGCACGCCGGCCGCGACGGGGCCTTCCAGGAGCGAGCCCAGGCGCTGGCCGCCACGTTCCCGGAGGACGTGGATCACGTCGTGACCAACGTGGCCGGTTGCGGGTCGGCGATGCGCGGCTACGGGCACTGGCTGCCCGGCACCCCGGCGGCTCGACTGGGCGCTCGCGTGCGCGATGTGCTCGAGCTGCTCGCGGACGCCGACCTGCCGCTGCGCCCGTTGCCGCTCACGGTGACGTATCACGACGCCTGCCACCTGGCCCACGGCCAGCGCGTGCGGGAGGCGCCCCGCGAGCTGCTGCGGCGCATCCCGGGCCTCCGGCTGGTCGAGCTCGCCGACAGCGACCTCTGCTGCGGGAGCGCGGGCGTCTACAATATCCTCCAGCCGGACATGGCCGATCGTCTCCTCGCCCTCAAGCTCGCTCGCATCACCGAGACCGGCGCGGGGGTCGTCGCCGCCGCCAACGCCGGCTGCCTCCTGCAGATCGCCAAGGGCGCGCGGGCGGCCGGGCGCGAGCTGGAGGTCGTGCACCCGGTGACGCTGCTGGCCCGCGCGGCCGGCGTGAGCGGCTCGTGAAGATCCGACTGCGCGACCACGCGCAGTTCTCGGCCGACCGGATGGCGAAGATCACGCTCGGTGCCACCGCGCGTGTGCACCTCGATCTGTACGCGCTCGAGCCCGGCCAGCTTCAGAAGGTCCACACGCACGACGACCAGGACAAGGTCTACGTCGTCCTGGAGGGACGCGGCCGCTTCACGGTGGGCGCCGTGGAGGAGGTGCTGGAGGTGGGCGAGGCGATCGTGGCCGCCGCCGGCGCCCCCCACGGCGTCGTCAACGATTCCGGCGCGCGGCTGCTCCTCCTCGTGCTGGTCTCGCCGCCTCCGCCGCACGCCTGACGGAGCCCCGCCCGCCGTGATCAGGCCACCCGCGGACCGAACCGATCTCGCGGCTCCCGCGCCACCCGTCGCATTGATGGTGACCTGCCTGGGTGACGTCTTCTATCCCGAGGTGGGTGAGAAGATCGTGCGGCTCTTGCGGCGTCTCGGCGTGGTGGTGACGTTCCCGGCCGGACAGACGTGCTGTGGTCTGCCGCTGTTCAACTCGGGCTATCACGTCGCCGCCGCCGCCGTGGCCCGGCGCACGGTCGGGCTCTTCCGCGAGGCCGAGCGGGTGGTGGTGCCGTCCGGCTCGTGCGCGTGGATGGTCAAGCACGAGTACCCCGGCCTCCTGACGGATCCGCTCGAACGCGCCGCCGCCGAGCGGCTGGCCGCACGCACGCACGAGCTGTCGCAGTTCCTCGTGCGACAGCTCGGGCGCCAGCGCTTCCGCAGCACGGTGGCCGGGCGGCTCACCTACCACGACTCCTGTCATCTGCTGCGCGGCCTGCACGAGTCGGAGAGCCCCCGCGCGATCCTCCGCGGCCTGGCCGGCGCCGAGTTCGTCGAGCTGCCGGGTGGTGACGAGTGCTGCGGCTTCGGGGGCTCCTTCTCGGTGCGCCTGCCCGAGGTGTCCAGCGCAATCCTCGACAAGAAGCTCGCCAGCGTGGAGGCCACCGGCGCCGGAACCGTCGTCGCCTGCGACGCCGGCTGTCTCATGCAGATCCGCGGCGGCCTGTCGCGGCGTGGCTCGCGGGTGCGCGCCCTGCACCTGGCCGAGGTGCTGGAGCCGCTGGACGGAGCGCCGTGAGCGAGCCCCGGCTCGACACGCCGCTCCGGGAACGTGCGGGACACGCCTTGCGGGACACGTTCCTGCAGGAGGCGCTCACGATCGCCACCACGAAGTTCATCGGCCTGCGCCGCGAGGCCTTCGCCGAGTTCCCCGACGGCGAGGCGCTCCGGGACCGCGCGCGGGAGATCAAGGAGGCCACGCTCCAGCGCCTCGATCACTATCTGGAGCGGCTGATCGACAACGTCGAGGGCCGGGGCGGGCAGGTGCACTATGCCACCACCGCCGACGAAGCCCGCCGGATCGTGCTCGACATCGCGCGGCGCGCCGGGGCCCGGATGGCCGTCAAGTCGAAGTCGATGGCGACGGAGGAGATTCACCTCAACGAGGCGCTGGCGGCGGCGGGAGTGACCCCGGTCGAGACGGACCTCGGAGAGTACATCATCCAGCTCGCCCACGAGCGCCCGTCGCACATCATCGCGCCGGCGATCCACAAGACGAAAGGGCAAGTGGCCGAGCTGTTCGCCCGCGAGCTCGGGCGCGAGACGGAGCCCGACCCCGAGGTGTTGACGCGCATCGCCCGGGCCGAGCTGCGCGAGAAGTTCCTGGAGGCGGATCTGGGCATCACCGGCGCCAACTTCGGGGTCGCCGAGACCGGCACGATCGTGCTGGTCACCAACGAAGGCAACGGCCGGATGGTGACCTCGCTGCCCCGCGTCCACGTGGCGGTGATGGGCGTCGAGAAGGTCATTCCGTCGATGAGCGACCTCGCCGTGTTCCTGGCGATCCTCGCCAAGAGCGCCACGGGCCAGAAGCTCTCCGTCTACACCTCGCTCGTCGACGGCCCCCGGCGGGCCGGCGAGCTGGAAGGCCCGGAGGAGTTTCACCTCGTCCTCCTCGACAACGGCCGCATCGGGCAGCTGGCGGGCCCGCTGCGCGAAGCCCTGGCCTGCCTGCGCTGCGGAGCCTGCCTGAACGTGTGCCCGGTCTACCGGCAGATCGGCGGCCACGCCTACGGCTACACGTACCCGGGGCCGATCGGCATCCTGCTCACCGCCATGCTGAACGGTCCGGAGTCCGTGAAGGACCTGGCCCACGCCTCCTCGCTGTGCGGAGCCTGCGCCGATGCCTGCCCGGTGCGCATCGACATCCCGAAGATGCTGATCGAGCTGCGCCGGGACGTGATCGAGCGCCGGATCGCGCCGTGGTCCGAGCGCATCCTGTTCGGGGCGTTCGGCCGGCTGCTGCAGCGCCCGGCGCTCTACCGGACGGCGGCGCGAGTCGGTCGGCTGCTCCAGCGGCCGCTCACGCGCGGCGGGGTGATTCGGCGCGTGCCGCTGTTCTTCGGTGACTGGACGCGGACCCGAGACCTGCCGCCCATCGCCGCCCGCACGTTCCAGGAGCGCTGGGCCGACCTGGAGCGCGAGGGAGGCCGCTGATGGACCGCGCGACGTTCCTCGCGCGGATCCGCGCCGAGATGGGTCGGGCCGAGGGCCGCGCGCCAGCCCAGCCATCGGCCCGTCCGGCGTCCCCCCGCGCACGGCTCGAGGTCCTGCGCCGGGAGACGTCCGAGCGCTGGCGCGAGAGTCTCGCGCGATTCACGCTCGAGTTCGAGCGAGTGGGGGGCGTGCTTCACCGGGTGACCGACGCGGGCGACGTGCCGGAGACGATCGCCGGCATCGCGCGCGAGCGAGGGATGCAGCGCGTGGTCACGTGGCACGCCGACGCCCTCGGTCTCGACGTGGCGACGGCGCTGACGGCGCGTGGCCTGCAGGTGTCGGCGGCGCCGGACACGGAAGTCGACGGCGGCGAGCGCGGGCGGCGGCGGGCGGTCGCCGCCGCCGCCGACCTGGGCGTGACCGGCGTGGACCTGGCCGTGGCCGAGACCGGCACGCTGGTCGTGGTGTCCGGCGCCGGCCGCCCACGCTCCGCGTCGCTGTTGCCGGGGTGTCACGTCGCCGTCTTCGACCGCGAGACGCTCGTCGAGTCGCTGACCCAGGCGGGCCTCGTGCTGGAGGCGTGGCACGACGGCGTACCGCCACCGTGGCGAGGCGCCTCGATCAACTTCATCACCGGACCGAGCCGGACCGCCGACATCGAGCTGACCCTCACCCGCGGCGTGCACGGCCCCCGGGAGGTGCACGCGGTGTTCGTGGAGAGGGGAGTGACGCCGCGCCGTGACTGAGCGCTATTTCGAGCCGGAGGACGTCGAGCCTCTGATCCCGCGCCTGACCGAGATCATGGCGCGCGTCATGGCGGCGCACGCCGAGGGCAGTGAGGCGCGCGCCTGGCTGCAGGCCGAGCACGATCGCATCAACGTGGCCGGTGGTGGCGTCGTGGACCGGGCCGCCTGGCGAACGGCTCGCGAGCGGCTCGACCGCTCGGGGCCGGTGGTGCAGGACGGCCTACAGGCCATCCAGAAGCTCGGCGGCGTCACGAAGGATGTCGACATGGGGCTGGTCGACTTCCCGCACCGGCGCCGGGGCCGGGTGGTGAACCTCTGCTGGCGATACGGCGAGACGCGGATCGAGTTCTGGCACGGGCTCGACGAGGGCTACGCGAAGCGGAGACCGCTGCCGTGAGCTATCGCGCCGTCTTCTTCGATCTGTTCGACACCCTGGTGCACTTCGAGCGCGATCGGCTGCCCGTGGTCGAAGTCAACGGCAAGACCGTCCGGTCCACCGCCGGCCACCTGCACGCCGTGCTGGCCGCCCACGCGCCGGCGGTGACGCTCGAGCGCTGCTACGGTGCGCTGCTCGCCTCCTGGCAGGAGGCCGAGCGGCTGCGCGCGATCGATCACCGCGAGGTGTCGGCCCGCGAGCGGTTCGCGGACTTCTTCCGGCGCCTCGCCCTCGATGCGCGTCAGCTACCGAGCGGCCTCGACGTCGCGCTGATCGACGCCCACCGGCGGGAGCTGGCCAAGGCCGCCACGTTCCCGGCCCACCACCGGCCGCTCCTCGAACGGCTGGCGCGGCGTCACCGGCTCGCGGTCGTCTCCAACTTCGACTACACCCCGACGGCGCTGAGCATCCTGGAGGCGGCCGGCGTGCGCGAGCTGTTCGCCGCGATCGTCGTCTCCGACGAAGTGGGGTGGCGCAAGCCCCGCGTCGACATCTTCGAGGAGGCTCTCCGCCGCGCCGGCGCCGACGCGCGGGGCACGCTGTTCGTCGGCGACCGTGCCGACATCGACGTCGCCGGCGCCCACGCCGTCGGCATGGGCGCGGCCTGGATCAATCCGGGGTGCGACCCTCTACCCCCGGGGGTCCCGCCGCCGCACTACGAGATCCGTGATCTCGCCGAGCTGGAGGGCATCGTCGACGGCTGAGGATCGACTGGAGCGGATCCTGCATCCCAACCGGCGGGAGGCGGTGCGAGGTCATGGCGACGACACGCAAGGTGATGATCATCGGCTCTGGCCCGGCCGGATACACGGCGGCGATCTACGCCGCCCGGGCCAATCTGGCGCCCCTGATGGTGTCGGGGCTGCAGGCCGGCGGCCAGCTCATGCTTACGACGCTGGTCGAGAACTTCCCCGGCTTCGTGGACGGGGTCATGGGCCCGGAGCTGATGGAGACGATGCGCAAGCAGGCCGAGCGGTTCGGCACCGACATGATCGCCGAGGACGTGACGGCGGTCGATTTCGCGCGCCGACCCTTCGTGGTCCGGGTGGGCGAGACGACCTACGAGGCCGAGACCGTCATCGTGGCCACCGGCGCCTCGGCCAAGCTGCTCGGCGTGCCCGGGGAGCGCGAGCTCATGGGCCGCGGCGTCTCGACCTGCGCGACCTGTGATGGGTTCTTCTTCAAGGATCAGAACATCATGGTGGTGGGCGGCGGCGACTCCGCGCTCGAGGAGGCGCTCTACCTGGCCCGCCTCGGCCGGCAGGTCCAGGTCGTGCACCGACGCGACGTTCTGCGGGCCTCGAAGATCATGCAGGAGCGTGCGTTCAAGAATTCCAAGATCAGCTTCGTGTGGGACAGCGTGGTCGAGCGCATCGCCGATCCCACGATCGGAAAGGTCGCGGCCGTCCAGCTGCGAAACCTCAAAACCGACGCGACGTCCGAGCTGCCGGTCGACGGCCTGTTCGTCGCCATCGGCCACCTGCCCAACACGGCGCTCTTCCGCGGTCAGCTGGAGCTGCTCGCCAACGACTACGTGAAGGTCGCGCCGGGGACGACGCAGACGTCCGTGCCGGGCGTGTTCGCCGCCGGCGACGTCGCCGACTTCACCTGGCGCCAGGCCGTGACCGCGGCCGGTACCGGCTGCATGGCCGCGCTGGAGGCCGAGCGGTTCCTGGAGGGCGTGCAGCGCTGAGCGGGCCGTGGCACGGCAGAATCGCGTCACCCCCCTCGGGGAGCTGATCGCCACGCCGGTCCGCGGCAGCCTGATGGGCAACCGCGGGTGCCTGCACGACACAGAGGGGCGGATCCGCCGCGCGTTCGTGGGCAGGCGCTGGATCATCTGCGTGCTGCAGTTCAAGGGCCGTCGCCGGCCGATCATGGCGCCGGGCCGCTACACCGAGCTGTTCTTCCTCGACGAGGCCACCGCGCTGGCGGCCGGGCACCGACCGTGCATGGAGTGCCAGCGCGGGCGATATCTGCTGTTCCGCGAGCACTGGATGGCCGCCCGAGCACCGACGGAAGCGCCGCCGTCCGTGGACGACATCGATCGCGTGCTCCACGCCGAGCGACTCCGGACCTCCCGGTCGCGCCGGACGTATCGGGAGCGGGTGTCCAGACTCCCGGAAGGCGCGATGGTCGTGGACCGCGATCACGGGCCGTGTCTGGTGTCCACCGGCTCACTGCGGCCGTGGTCGCCGGCGGGATACCGCGCGCCGGTCTGGCCGGACCGCAACGCCGAGGTCGACGTCCTCACTCCGCGCTCGCTCGTCGGCGCACTCGCCCACGGCTATCCCGTCGAGGTTCACGCCTCCGCGCGCGCGGCGACGTAGACGCGCGGGGTGGCGTGCTCGAAGGGGTACGGCGGCCGCACCTCGACGGCGTCCAGCGCGAAGCCCACCCCGCGAACCTGGGTGGCGAGGAGCTCGGGCGACCGCAGGTGCAGCTCGACGTCCACGGGCGTGCCCTTGTAGCTGTCGAAGTGCTGCGAGCCTTCGCCGCCGTGTACGGCGATCAGCAGCGGCGCGCCTGGCCGCAGCACGCGGCGCAGCTCGGCCAGGGCCGGCCGGGGGTCGGCCGTGTAGATGAGCGAGTAAAAGGCGACGACGCCGCCACAGGCGCCGCTCGCGAACGGCAGCGCGTGCACGTCGGCCGCGACGAACCGCAATGCCGGCTGGTGCCGCTGGGCCAGGGCCGCCGAGCGGGGGGAGACGTCGACACCGACGACGGGCGGGCCGAGTCCGCTCACGAAAGCGCCGACGTGGCCGGCCGCGCCGCAGCCGACGTCGAGCGCGACCCCGGGCGAGCAGCGCGCGGCGAAGGCGCGCAGGCGCTCGGCGTCGTACGGCTTGCGGGAGATCTCGTCGGCGAAGTCGGCGGCGTACTGCTCGGCGATCCGGTCGAAGGACGCCCCGACCGGGTCCGTGCTCAGGTCCCCACGCGCAGCGTGGCACCGAGATCGCGGAGCAGCGCGATCGTCGACAGGTAGGACAGGCGACCCGTGCGCGGGTTCTCGGAGGGCACGTTGCTGATCTCGACCGCGAGCGAGCCGAACTCGCCCTCGACGCGGATACGGTGCGTGTTGCGCGTGAGCCCGGGCACCGCGTAAATGCGCGTGGTCGTCCGCTCCGGCCCGATGCCGGCCAGCGACAGGGCGGCCAGCACGTTGACGTTGGCCGGGAAGGCCGGACACGCCGCGGTGGCCGGACCCTCGAAGATGAGCGTCTCCTCGCGGATGGCGTCGAGGTCGATCTTCTGCTGGGCTACCCACGGCGCGCCCGCCCAGCCGGCTGGCGCCTTGCGGCTCTCCATCGTCACCGAGGTAATCGGCCCGACCGTGCCCCCCTTGACGGCGTCGAGGCCGCCGATGGCGCCCGACGGCACCAGGATGCGACAGCCGTTCGCCTCGGCCAGCGCGACCCAGTCGGCGCGACCGAGCAGCGCCCCGCAGGAGAGCACGACGAGGTCGCGCCCCGCCCCGAGGGCGCGGGGCGCGATCTCCTGCAGGTGCGCCTGGGTCGAGGCCTCGACGACGAGGTCGCTAGCGTCGACCAGCTCGTCCAGTGAGAGGAACGGCACGGGCGCGTCGAGCGACTTCAGGAAGGCCTCGGCCTTGTCTCGCGTGCGGGCGGTGGCCCCGGCCAGGCGGAGCCCGGGCAAGCCGGCGTCGAGCGCCTGGCATACCCGGCGCCCGATGGCGCCCAGACCCACGACGCCGACGCCGAGCGGACGCGTTCGCGAGGGGATTCGGCTCATCGCCTGACGAGGTCGCATGGTATCATGCCGCGCGGGACCGCGAATGACGTCAGCCGCCGCGCTCCGCGAGCCGCTCGAGCGGCTCTATCGCGAGTTCGACTACGGCGCGAGGGTCTTGCGCGACGCGATCGAGTTCCCGCTGCGCTATCCCGCTCCCGACGACCGCGAGGTCGTCGCGCTCCTCACTGCCTGCCTGGCCTACGGTCGCGTGGACCTCTTCGGCCGCGCCCTCGACGGCGTGCTGCGGACGATGGGGCCCTCGCCAGCGGCATTCGTTCGTGACTTCGACGCCGGCCGCGACGCCGGCGCTTTCGCCCGGTTCCTCTATCGCTTCAACCGCCCGCGCGACCTGGTCGCCTTCTGCGCGGCGGCGCGCGATCTGCTCGGCCGCTACGGCACCCTCGAGAAGTGCTTCAACGCCGGCGACGCCGAGCCCACGGGCCCCATCGGCCCCGCCCTCGAGCGCTTCGCCCGTGCCTTTCTCGAGGCCGACGTGCGCGACGTCTTCCCGCGTGGCCGCCTCTCGCGCGGCTACCGGCACCTGTTCCCGCTGCCCTCGGGCGGAGGCCCCTGCAAGCGCCTGCACCTGTTCCTGCGCTGGATGGTCCGGCGCGAGCCGCCCGACTTCGGCCTGTGGACCTCGATCTCCCCGGCGCGGTTGCTGATGCCGATCGACACCCACGTCGAGAACATGAGCCGGGCGATCGGTCTCACGCGCCGGCGCTCCCGGACCTGGAAGATGGTCGAGGAGATCACCGCGCGACTGGCACTCGTCGACCCCGCCGACCCGGTGAAGTTCGACTTCGCGCTCTGCCACAAGCGCATGTCGGGCGACTGCCGCGACCGCCGCGACGCGATCGTGTGCGGGCCGTGCGGCCTGCGGGTGGTCTGCCGACACTGGCGCGGCCGGCGAGCCACGCGTGGTTGACCTCGTCCTGGCCGCCGCCGGGCTCCTGGTCGGCGGCGCGCTCGGCTGGGCGCTCGCGTACGCGCGGGTCGGAGCCGCCCGCCGGGGCGAGCGAGAGGACCTGCAGGGCCGTTTGGTCGCCATGGAGACGCGCGCCGACGTGCTGAGCAAGCAGCTCACCCAGCGCGAGCTCGACGCCGCCGACCTGCGCGAGGCGCTGCGCCTGGAGCAGGCCGCGCGCACCCAGTCGGAGACGCGGCTCGAGGCCGAGCGGCGGTCGGTGGACGAGCAGCGCGCGCTGCTGGAGCTGGCGCGCGGCCAGCTCACCGAGACGTTCAAGGCGCTCAGCGCCGATACCTTGCGCGACTCGCAGACGAGCTTCCTGACGCTGGCCGACGAGCGCCTCAAGAGCCGCGAGCAGGCCATCGACGCGCTGGTGAACCCGTTGCGAGAGGCGCTGCAGCGGGTGGAGAACCAGAGCCAGCAGCTCGAGAGCAAGCGCGAGGGGGCCTACGCCACGCTGGAGCAGCAGCTGTCGACGCTGCGGACGAGCAGCGACGACCTGCGGCGGGAGACGCTCAACCTCGTGACCGCGCTGCGCGGATCGCAAGCCCGAGGCCGCTGGGGCGAGCTGACGCTGCACCGCGTGGTCGAGCTGGCCGGCCTGGCCGCCCACTGCGACTTCGACGAGCAGGTCACGCTGAAGACGAGCCTCGGCGCCCTCCGCCCCGACATGATCGTGCACCTGCCAGGGGGCCGCGACGTGGTGGTCGACGCCAAGGTGCCGCTGGCGGCCTATCTCGAATCGATCGACGCGCCCCGGCCCGAGGAACGGCAGACGGCCCTGCTGCGCCACGCCGCCCAGATGCGGCAGCACATGAACACCCTGGGCGGCAAGGCGTACTGGTCGCAGTTCTCCACCTCGCTGGATCTCGTCGTCATGTTCGTGCCGGGCGAGGCCTTCGTGGCCGCCGCCGTCGAGCAGGACGCCGGCCTCATCGAGGACGCCATGAGCCAGCGGGTCGTGCTGGCGACGCCGACCACGCTGATCACGCTGCTGCACGCGATCGCCTACGGCTGGAAGCAGGAGCGACTGGCCTCCAGCGCCCTCGAAATCCGCGACCTCGGCCGCGAGCTGTACGAGCGGCTGCGGACGTTGGCCGGACACGTCGACCGGATCGGGGCGACCCTGGGACAGTCCGTCCGCGCCTACAACGACGCGGTCGGCTCGCTGGAGCTGCGCGTGCTCCCCAAGGCCCGTGAGTTCCGGGAGCTGGGGGCCGGCGAGGGCGACGAGATCCGGCGGCTCAAGGGGATCGAGCAGGTGCCACGGCCGCTGGCCGCGCCGGAGCTGACCGAGCAGCTCTCCATGCCGGACGCCACTCCGGAGGCGTCCTGACCCCGCGTGGTATCATGAGCGTATCAGTCGTCGTTCGAGGAGGCTCATGACCAACATTCCCATCAAGGTGTACGGCATCAACCTTCTCGTGCGGATGATGGCCGAACCCCCCGCCGACGTGCGCGTGAACTGCCCCAAGGGTTCCCCGATCCGCTACGGCGAGGTGGTGGCGCACGGAGACGGCTTCGACGAGGGCGCCAACGCGTTTCGTGACATGCCGGACACCACCACCATCGTGGCCTTCGAGGAGAGCGCCGAGGAGGTCGAGGGGCACTACTTCTACATCGCGCTCGAGGAGTATCGCGTCATCCGCCTGGATTCGGTCATTCTGTCCTTTCCCCAGCAGTAGCCAGGGCCGCGCCGGCGCGCGACCGTGAGTGTCAGCGACGTCCTCTCCCGCATCGATCGCGACGAGCTCATCGCGCTGACGCGCGATCTCGTCCGCATCCCGAGCGTCGTCCGTCCGGGCGACCCCGACGCCACCGAGGCCGCGGTGGCCGCCCACGTCGAGCGCTGGCTGCGCGCCGAAGGGTTCGCGGTCGAGGTCCACGAGGTGGCGCCGGGGCGTCCGAACGTGCTGGGAGCGATCGGCGACGGCCGCGGCGGGCCTACGTTGCTGCTGGAGGGCCACACCGACGTGGTCACCGAGGGCGACGCGCGCGAGTGGACGCACCCGCCGTTCGGCGGCGACGTCGTCGACGGGCGCCTCTACGGCCGTGGCAGCGCCGACATGAAAGGCGGCCTCGCCGCCGCGATGGTCGCGGCCGCCGCCATCGCGCGCGCCGGCGCGCCCCTGGGTGGCCGGCTCGTCGTCGGCGCGCTGGTCGACGAGGAAGGCGACATGCTGGGGGCCCGCCACCTGTGCACGAGCGTGCTGGGCCGCGAGCTGTCGGCGGCGATCATCTGCGAGCCCGAGCAGAACGAATTGTGCCTGGAGCAGCGGGGAGTGGTGTGGGCCCGCGTGACCGTCCGCGGCCGCATGGCCCACGGCGCCATGCCGGAGGCAGGCGTCAACCCGATCAGCGCCGTGGGCGCGCTGATCCGCGAGGCGCCCGCGCTCGAGCGCCGCCTGCGCCGCCTGTGCCGCCGCACCCCACACCTGCGCCCCCCGACCGTCACGCCGACGATCGCCCAGGCGCCCGTGCAGGGCGTGCCGCAATCCAACGTGATCCCCTCGGCGGCGCAGCTGACGCTCGACGTCCGCCTCACCCCTGGTCCCGACGCCGACGCGGTGGCCAAGGAGATCGACGTGGCCTGCCAGCGCGTCATGGACGCCTGCCCTGGCGCCACCGTGCAGTGGCAGCCGGTCAACGGCTATCGCCTGGCGACGCGCGTCGAGCGTGGTGAGCCGCTCGTGCGAGCCATGGTGCGCGGCGTGCGCCAGGTGACCGGTCGGGCGCCGCGCTTCGGCGGTGTCCCCGGCTCGACCGACGGCACGATCTTGCGCACGACACTGGGTATCCCGATCGTGACGTGCGGGCCGGGCGACCGCCTGATCCCACACCAGGTCGATGAGCATGTCGAGATCGATCA
>JBKOZA010000479.1:0-7494 GCA_046725675.1 Candidatus Methylomirabilota bacterium | reverse complement strand
GATGCCGCGGCCTGGCTGGCCTTCTCGCGCGAGCGCCGGGCGGATCTCGCCGCGGCGCTGGAGTTGGCTTCGCTGCGCACGTGAAGTCTAGCTGCCCGCTAGGCCAGCACGATCAGATCCGCCAGCGACGCGACGGCGGATACGCGGACAGCTGTCAGCCGGTGGCCATTCCCTCGTGAGATCTCCCCTGTCACGATGTGCTACGTCTCCGCCGGCCGAGCACCAGGGCTCCGCCGGCGGCGGGGTGTTCGCGGTGCTCGCCCGAACGTGCTGAGGAGCGTGGCTATTTCTTCTGAGCTAGCTCCCAGATATCGTGTGTGTAGGCGCCGTCGCCGGGAGGCTTCTTGATGACGCCGAACTTCAGCGCGATGTCGGCTGTTTGCTTGAACGCGGCGGCCTCCATCTTGCCGAGCGGGCTCTTGGGCGCCGGCGGCCCCCAGATGAGCTTGTTGATCTCGGTCATCATCCAGGTCTGGTGCTCGCGGCCGAGCACGGGGCTCTCCTTCAGCACGATCTCGACGCACTCTGCCGGCTTGTCCTTGCAGAGCTCCCAGCCCTTGAGAGAGGCGCGCAGAAACCGGGCGGCGAGCTGCTTGTTCTTGGCGTCTAGGATCCAGTCTGCCTTGACGAAGATCCCGTCCTCGAGCATCGCCGTACCCTCTTTGTTGAAGTCGATGATCACGAGGTCGTCGGGCTTCACGCCGGCGTCCAAAACCTGCTTGTACTCGTTGTACGTCATGGCCGCCGCGGCGTCGACCTTCTTCTGGAGTAGCAGGTTCATGTCGAACGGCTGCTGGACCAACGTGACGTCTTTGTTCCGGTCGATCTTGTGCTTCTCGAGCGTCGCGAGCAGCTCGAACTCGTTGCCGCCGAACCACACGGCAACCCGCCGGCCCTTCAGGTCGGCGGCGCCCTTGATGCCAGAGGACTTGAACGCGAGCTCACGCATACCGCTATAGGCGAACACCTGGGCGATGTTGACGAGGGGCGCGCCCTGGTCACGGGCGGACAGAAGGCTCGGCAGCCAGTCGATCCCGAATTGAGCGCCGCCGCCGGCCACGACCTGCTCGGGCACGATGTCCGGACCGCCGGGGCGGATGGTCACGTCGAGCCTCTCGGCAGTGTAGAGGCCCTTCGCCTTCGCGGCGTAGTACCCCGCGAACTGGGCCTGGGTGACCCACTTGAGCTGCAGCGTGATCCTGTCGGCGGCCTGACCGAGACCGTGGGCGGGCAGCATGGTGACCGCGAGCAGGGCGGCCATGATCACCGGGAGTCGTCTTTTCACCATGGGTGAGCCCTCCTCTGTTCAATCATCACTCCGCCCGACGTGCCACGGCATGGCCAGCCGCTCGACCAACGCCACCGCGAAGTAGAACAGGAGTCCCAGCGCACACGCAACCAGGATCGCCGACCAGGCCTGCCGCGTCTGAAAGAGACTGGCCGTGCTCTTGATGTAGACCCCGAGCGATTTCACGGGCCCCCCGAAAAACTCGCTCACGACGGCCCCGATCATCGCAAGCGTCGCGCACGCCCGCAGGGCGGTGAACATCATCGGCACACTGTGGGGGAGCCGAAGCTTCAGGAAGATCTCCCGCTCCGTCGCCGCATAGCTCCGCATCAACTCCAGCGACTGAGGCGTCACGCTGAGCAGACCGCGCAACGTGCTGACGAACGTCGGGAAGAATGTCATGAGCGTGACGATCGCGATCTTCGAGCCCTGCTCGACGCCGAACCACACGATCGCTAACGGTGCCAGAGCCACGATGGGGACCGACCCCGAGGCCACGGCGTAGGGCAGAACGACGGCGGCGAAGGCGGGCCAGCGGCTGGCGGCCATGGCGGCCAGGATCCCCGCGCCGCATCCAAGCGCATAGCCGACCAGGGCCTCCGTGAACGTGTAGAGTCCCGCCTCCACGAGGACGGGGTAGGTCTCCCACAGACTCTGCACGATCACGTGCGGCGCCGGCAGCAGATAGAACTCGATCGAGAACGCGAAGACCACCGCCTCCCACAGGAGAAGGCCCCCCACGAGCACGAGAGCCGCCGGGGCGTATTCGCGCACGTGGCCCCTGGCTAGGCCGACCCGGCCGGCTGCGCGTCACCGCTGGTGAGCGCCGGGTCCTGCCGCAGGCCCTGGCGCACCGTGGTCACCAGCTCGAAGAACCGCGGCTGCGCGCGGGTCTTGTCGACGCGCGGACGCGGCAGATCGACGGGGACGACGCGATCGATGCCACCTGGCCGTGGGCTCATGATCACGATCCGGCTCGACAGGAAGACGGCCTCCGCGATGCTGTGGGTGACGAAGAGGACGGTGGCGGCCGTCTCGGCGCAGACCTGCAGCAGTTCCTGATTGAGTCGCTCGCGCGTCATCTCGTCAAGCGCGCCGAACGGCTCGTCCATGAGCAGGATCGACGGATTCAGGGCCAGCGCGCGGGCGATCGACACCCGCTGCTGCATGCCGCCCGAGAGCTGCCAGGGATAGTGACCGGCGAACTCGTCGAGGCCGACCAGGCGCAGGAGGGCATGCGGCCGTTGCTGGCGCTCGATGCGCGGGTGACCGGCCAGTTCGAGCGGCAGCTGCACGTTCTCCAGCACGGTACGCCAGTCGTAGAGCACCGGCGTCTGAAACACGATCCCGTAGTCACGATCGAGGCGGGCCTGATGCGCGCTCTTACCCTTCACGCGCACCGCCCCCGCCGATGGCTGGATGAGATCGCCCACGATGCGCAGCAGCGTGGATTTGCCGCATCCCGACGGGCCGATAACCGAGACGAACTCGCCGGCTTCCACGGTGAGGGAGACGCCCCGCAGCGCTTCGGTGGATCCGGCGCGGCTCTCGAACGTCTTGTCGACACCGGCGAGCTCGATGATTGGCGAGCCCATCGATATCCTAGATCACCGGCGCAGCGCGCGACCAGTGCACGACCCGCCGCTCGGCCGCGCCCACCGCGTGATAGAAGACGATCCCGATCACCGCCGACACGAGGATGGCGGCCCAGAGATTGGCCGGTCGCCAGTTGTAGTACTGGGCGGCGTTGATGATCACCACGCCCATGCCGAAGCGACTGCCGACTGGCAGCTCGCCAACGATGGCACCGACGACGCTGGCGGCGGCCGAGATGCGCAGCGCCGTGAACAGGTACGGCAAGGCCGCCGGGAACCGAAGCTTGAAGAAAATTTGCCGCGAGCTCGCCGCCAGCGCGCGCATGAGGGCGAGGGCATCGGGGTCGACCGCCCGGAGCCCTCGCGACATGTTGACGGTCACCGGGAAAAAAGTCAGGTACGCGGCGATCACCGCCTTCGAGAACCATGAGGTCCCCAGCCAGACGACCACCATCGGCGCAATGGCGAGGATCGGGACCGTCTGCGAGGCGACGACGTACGGCAGCAGGCCCCGCTCGAGCCATCGCGAGTGGGCGAAGCCGATGGCGAGGACGAGGCCGGCGATACTCCCGAGGGTGAACCCGATGAGGCTCTCGAGGGCGGTGTAGCCGGCGTTCTGGGCCATGATCCACACCCAACGCTCCCCGCCAGCGCCCTCGCGCAGGAAGTCAGCCGCGATCTCATGGAGATGGGGAAGCTGGTAGTTGGGCAGCGCGAAGAGCGCCTTACCGCCTTCCCAGACCACCGCGATCGAGAGAACCACCGTTAGCGAACGAAGCCGCTGGCGCAAATGTGCTCCGGCCCGGTCGTCCCGCCTCGAGTTCACCCGGCGGGATTACTACGGCGGAGAAGATCCGGACAGGGCCCGATTATCTGGACAAGCCGCTCCGGGAGCTTCAACATCTGCAGGTGCTCGGTATCGGGCTGATCGGCCTCGGCAAGCACGGGTCTCGCTACGCCCGCCACATCGTGGAGGACCTGACGGACGCAGCCCTCGTCGCCGTCTGCCGACGGAACCGTACCGAGGGCGAGACGCTCGCCGCGGCTCATGGCTGCGCCTTTTACGATGACTACCGTGATCTCGTGGCCAACCCGCGCGTCGACGCCGTGGTCGTGGCGGTCCCCCCGATGCTCCACCCCGCCATCGTGGAGGCGGCATGCCGGGTAGGCAAGCCCCTGCTCGTTGAGAAGCCATTGGCGACAAGCCTGGTCGCGGCGCAGCACATCGCAAGCTTGGTGTCCACCAGCGGTGTGCGCGCCATGGTCGCCCACACTCTCCGCTTTAACAGCACGGTCCAAACAGTCCGGGCGCTCTTGCCCGAGATAGGGCCGCTGCACGCCGTCTATCTGAGCCAGCGATTCGAACCCTCCCCGCTGGACTGGCTCGACCGTCGAGCGGAGAGTGGCGGCGGGATTGTGCTCTACACCGGCGTCCACAGCTTTGACCTGCTCCGCTTCCTCACTGGATGCGAGGTCACCCGAGTCTGGTGCCGGACAGTCCAGATCATCACGCGCGAAACGGAAGATAGCTTCGCCATGACCTGCCAGCTCAGCGATTCTTCGCTCGTTGCCACCATCGCGGGCTCGAGAGCGATGGGCGGCCGCGTCGGCCTGATTGACCTGGCTGGCGCCCGAGGCCACCTCTTAGCGGATCACGTTCACGGTTTCGTCCACCTCGTGCGCGGCACGGAGCGCCTCGCGCTTCCCGTCCCCTTCCCGGTACCCACCGTGCGAGAGACGCTAGGCGCCTTCGCCCGCGCTCTGCGCGAGGGCACTTCGTTTCCCATCTCCGTTGAGGACGGGCTGCGGGCGGTCGCCATCGTCGATGCCGCATACCGCTCAGCCGAGTGCAGTGGGGAGGGTGAGGCGGTCGGCGGATTCTCCGGCGGACTTTGATGTTCGAAGTCATGACGCCCTGCTGAGCTGGCACCCGTGCTGATTGAGCGCTTGTCTCGACTAAATCGGACCCGGTCTCTTTGGACACCGTCTGGACTACGATGACGGCAGCCAAGGAGGCCGGAACTTCTGGGACGCGGTCCTAGCTTGCCTCTCCCGGCCAGGCGTTTCGAAGTCGCGCGGATCGTGCTGCTGGCGACGTTTGTGGTCGGGATGGCGGTGTCGATCTCGCTGGCGCAGGTGGCGCTCACGACGCTGTTCGTGTGGGTGCTGCTCGCGCGCAGAGCGGGCGCGCTGGGACCGCTCCGCTGGCCACTGATGTCGCCGATCGTCGCCTTCGCGATGTGGAGCGCGGTGGCCGCGCTCGTCTCCGAGCGACCGGGCGAGAGCGTGCTCGCGCTGAAGAGCCTCTTGACGCTCGGCACCATTTTCGTCGTCGTCAATTCGCTGCCCGACGCCGCTGCCACCCGGCGCTTCGCGACGTGGCTAGTGCTGGCGCTCGCCGGCACGGCCGTGGTTGGCCTCGTGCAGGTGGCCGCCTGTCCCGGACCGGCCGTCGGTCCCGCCACCACGCTGATTGGGAAATTCCTGCGAAAGTGCACACGGGCCCGCGCCTTCTACAGCATCTATATGACGCTGGGAGGCGTGCTGGCCATGATGCTCGCCGGCGCGCTGCCACGCCTGGCTCGTTTCGGCGCCGACGCCCGCTGGCTGGGGCCGGCGTGGATCGTGAGCGGCGCCGCGCTCGCCCTCACGTACGTGAGGGGCGCTTGGGTCGGCTTGGCGGCTGGCGCGCTGACGGCCGTGGCGGGCCTCGGCCGGCGCGGCATCGTCGTCCTTGTCGCGATGCTGGTGTTCGCGGGCGTGCTCATCGCGGCACTGCCCAACGTGCGTGCTCGGCTCGAGACGGTCCAGGACCCGAGCGACGCTACCGCCCGTGACCGCATGGTGATGATGGTGGTCGGCCTCCGGTTGGCCGGCGATCATCCGCTGGCCGGGATCGGCCCCGGCGGTGTCAAGCACGTCTATCCCAAGATGGTGCCGCCGGAGGGGCTTCGTCGCGCCACCAGCCATCTGCACAACACGCCGCTGCAGATCATGGTCGAGCGAGGCATCGTCGGATTGGCCGCGTGGCTCTGGCTGTTCGTAGTGTTCTTCCGGCGCGTTCGCGTCGCCCTCGAGCGCCTGCCGGCGGACGCCGCTGGCGACCGCGCGCTGGTGCTTGGCTCCCTGGCCGCCATCGTCACGTTCCTCGTGGCTGGCCTCTTCGAGTACAACTTCGGCGATACCGAGGTGCTCATGGTGGCGCTGGCGATGATGGCGATCCCGTTCGCGTTGGCCAAGGACAGCGTCGCGACGGCACCGGCGGCTGGCCGCCGGTAGGGTTTGTCCCTGTCGAGTCTCGTCAAGGGTGCGGTTTTCCTGGTGCGCTCCGCCGAATTTGGGTACAGTCTGACGTTGTGTCGCTCCGGCGGAGTGGCCGCAGTCGGAAGGGCGCGTCTCCCGGTCCGAAGGTACCGAATCCCGGAAGAGCTCACAGATGTGTTGGAGAGAGCGAGGGTCGGTTATGCCGCGCGACGGGGCAGACGCCCGGTTCGGCTCGGCGTCATCCTTCACACGACAGCAAGACGTCCGGCGTCCGCGGTCGCCTGACAGGTCGAGCGGCCAAGAAGTCGCTGGGCCCCCGTGAACACACTGAACTCCTCGCCCCGCTCTTTCTCGGCTGGACGACCGACGCCCGTACCCGATCGCAGTGCCGAGACGCCCTTGCCGGTAACGCGTGACGCGCGGGTCGCGATCAACGCGGCCGTCGTCGGTGGCAATCCGACCGGTCTCGGCATCTACTCCATCAAGCTCGTCCGGGGCCTGGACAGCATTCTCAATGATCTCGTCGTCTATTCCTCTCGCCCCGACGCCTTCGGCTCGATCGCCGCACCGGTCCGCCCGAGTCCGGTCTGGGGCCGTCCGGACTACGGTTTGCGCGGCCATTTTTTCCGAGTGCTGTGGCTTCAGAGCGGCTTGCGTGCTCGGACGCTGGCCGCGCGCCGGCGGGTTCTCCTCAACACCGTGCCGGAGGGAGTTCTTGCGCTCCCCATTCCCCAGGTGACTGTGGTCCACGACCTGATCCCGCTGATGTTCCCGCCGGACTATCCGCGCCAGCAACACTATTTCCGGTTCTTCGTGTCTCGTGTGCTGCGTCTCTCGCGGCTCGTGGTCGCCGATTCGGAATACACGCGGCGTGGGGTCATCGAGCGATTCCGGATATCGCCCATGAAGGTTCGGGTGATCTACCCGGGCTGTGACAGTGACGTGTTCCACGTCGACGGGAACCACCAACCCGAGGGCAGCTCGGAGGATCTCCACTTCCTCCATGTCGGTAATCTGCTCCCGCACAAGAACGTCCTGCGACTGCTCGACGCGCTGGCGATCGTGCGGCGGTACCATCGCTGCCGGCTCATCATCCGTGGCGAGGGACGGGCTTCGTACGTTGCGGTGGTACGGGAGCGCGTGGAGCGCCTCGGTCTCCAGGACGCCGTCACCTTCATCGGCTATGTGGACGCGGCGACCCTCCGCCAACTTTACCGCCGGGCCACGTGCATGGTGCTGCCGTCCCTGGGGGAGGGATTTGGTCTTCCGGTTCTGGAGGCCATGGCGTGCGGCACGCCCGTGATCACGGCGTCCACGTGTTCGTTGCCAGAGGTGGCAGGGCAGGCC
>JBKOZA010000478.1:0-5252 GCA_046725675.1 Candidatus Methylomirabilota bacterium | reverse complement strand
TCCCGAGCAACGGCTGGCGGATGCGCGAGCTGGCCGAGGGCATCCACTACACAGTCGTGAACGGCGAGGTCCTGCTCGAGAAGGGCACGCACACCGGCAGTCACCCCGGCCGCGTGCTCCACAACGCCCGCGCCACGACCGTCGCGACCGCCGGCGCCTGAGCGTTTCGCCGAGGCGGCAACGCCGGGCCGGGTCGGGCAGGAGGTGAAGCGGCGCCTCCTGCCCGCCGCTCCCGACTACTTCTTCCAGTAGTGCGCCACGACCATTTCGATGGGCGGCCGGATCTTCTGGGCGTGGGGCACCGCGCGTGACGCGAATTCCTTCTGCGACTTGAGCACCCGGGCGAAGAACGGGTTCTTTTGCGCCTCGGCCTCGTAGACCTTGTCGATCGCGGCCACCTGAGCCTTGAGGACGTCGTCGGGGGTCTTGAGGATCTTCACGCCGTGCTTCTTCTCCAGCTCCTCGACGGCCTTGCTGTCCAGATCGACGCTGTAGGCGGTCATGCGGATGATCTCGGCCATGCCGGCCCACTTCACGATCGCCTGCAGGTCTTTGGGAAGCTCGTCCCACTTCTTCTTGTTGATGATCACCTCCTGGTAGGAGGCGGGCTGGCGCAGGTCGGGCATGTAGTAGTTCTTGGTGACGTTCTGGAAGCCCATCAGGATGTCGTGGCTGGGGATCGCCCACTCGGCACCCTCGATCGCGCCCCGCTCGAGGGCGGGGATGACCTCACCCCCGGCCAGCGTCACCACGGAGATGCCCATCGTCTTCATCATCTCCATGCCGAGACCGGACGTCCGGAACCGCATCTTGCGCAGGTCGTCGAGGCTGTTGAACGGCTTCTTGAACCAGCCGAGCGGCTCCCAGTACGGCAGGCTGGTGGTGAACACCGGTACCACCACGTTCATCTTCAGCTCTTTCTGCAGCAGCTCGTTGTAGAGCTCGAGGCCGCCGGCGGCGAAGAGCCAGCCGAGGTACTCCTCGCGGTCCATGCCGAAAGGCCCGCCGGGTCCGGGGGCGAACAGGCCGGCGGCGGAGTTCTTGCCCGCCCAGTAGCCTGGCCACGCGTGCGAGGCGTCGATCAGCCCGCGGTTGACGGCGTCCAGCACCTCGAAGGCGCCCACAACCGTCCCGGCCGCCGACACCTCCCACTTGAGACGGCCGGCCGACATCTCGTCGATCATCTTGCCCAGCTCGACGGCGGACACATGCAACAGGTTCGTCGCGGGCCACGCGCTCTGGACCTTCCAGACGAAGCGCTGCTGCGCGGCCGCGGAGCCGGGACCGTGCCACAGGACAGCCGCGAGCACCAGGACCGGTAGAGCGAAGGCGATCCAGGCGATCATCACTGGCCGGGTCGCTTTCATGGCGCCTCCTTGGCGGTTGGGTGGGACGTCGATGGACGTGGTATTCACCCGGTGCTTCAGGACGCGACGAAATCGTGCTCCTCCCTTTGGACGCTGAGAACGGGGCACGGAGCCCGACGGACCACCTTCTCTGCCACGCTCCCCAGGAGGAGATGCGAAACGCCGGTGTGGCCGTGGGTGCCGATGACGATCAGATCGGCTGGGAGCTCCCCGCCGAGGCGCACGATCTCGTCGGAAGGGATGCCCTTGATCAACCTCGTCTCCACGTGGACGCCTGCCTTCGCCCCCGCTTCGGCGACCTCCTGCAGGATCCGTCGCGCCTCCCGGGCGTATCCGTCGTGGAGCCGCTGCATCAGCTCGTGCCCGATCTCGATGACGGCGTTTCGGGTCTGCTCCTCCAGGCGCTGGTCGATCACGTTGAGGGCGACGATCTTCCCGCCGTACTGCTTGGCAAAGGACACGGCGTAATTCATCGCCTTGTGCGAACACTCGGATCCGTCGGTCGGCAGCAGGATCGTCTTGATACTGATCATGGCGAGCCCTCCAGGCCGACCGGTTGCCCCCGCGCCCGGACGCGCCCTGGCTTCACTTGCTGAAGAACCAACGGGGGAGCCAGAGGGAGATCTCGGGGAACACGATACATAGCGCCAGCCCGATCAGCTGGAGCACCATGAACTGGAACATGCCGTGGTAGATGTCCCCGAGGTCCCAGTCCGGCGCTACCCCCTTGAGATAGTATGCCGACATCGCCACCGGCGGTGAGAGGAAGGCGGTCTGCAAGTTGACCGCGATCAGCGTGGCGAACCACAGCATGTCGATCTTCATCGACGCGATGATCGGTTGCATGAGCGGGACGAAGACCAGGATGATGACCGGCCACTCGAAGGGCCAACCGAGCAGGAAGACGATGATCATGACAACGGCCAGCAGCAAGACCGGCGGCATCTGTAGGCTGAGCAGCCCGTTGACGGCCATCGTGGCGGTGCCGAGGCGGGAGAACACCGCACCGAACACGTTACCGGCCACGGCGAGGAACAGTACCGTGGCCGACTGGAGCAGCGTGTTGTAGACCGCGTCCTTGAGGCGCTGCCAGGTGAATTCGCGGTACACGACGGCGAGGAACGCGGCGCCGACGACGCCCATGGCCGCCGCCTCGGTCGGGGTGGCCCACCCCCAGATGATGGTCCCGAGGGTCGCGATGATAAGGATCGCGTGCGGCAGCATGCCCAGCGTCAGCTCCTTGGCGATGTCCATCACACTGCCCCTTCGTTCCTCGGGCGGCAATGGCGGTCCCAGCCTCGGGTTGATGAGACTGCGGACGACGCAGTACACGATGAAGATGCCGGCCAGGAGGAAGCCGGGGCCGAAGCACGACATGTAGAGCTCGGCGACGGAGACTCCCATCACCGGCCCCATCACGACCAGCATGACGCTCGGCGGGACCAGGATGCCGAGCGTGCCGCCAGCCGTGATGGCCCCCGCGGACATTCGGATGTCGTAACCGGACTTCGTCAGGATCGGGACGGCCATGATGCCCATGAGCACGACCGTCGCCCCCACCGTGCCGGCGGCGATCCCGAAGATGGTCGCAGTGACGAGCACACCCACGTACAGCGAACCCGGCACCGGCCCCATCATGAGCTGAAAGCCCTTGAACAACCGCTCCATGAGGCCCCCCTGCTCCATCAGGTAGCCCATGAAGATGAACAACGGCACGGCGGCCAGGACCTCCTCTTTCATGAGCCCGATCGTCTGAAACACGAGAATGTAGAACGCCCGGTCGCCGAGCCCGAGCCACCCAAAGACGAGCGCCAGCAGCAGGAGGGTGAACGAGATGGGAAAGCCGATGAAGATCACGACGAGCATCAGGCCGAGCATGATCGCGCCGAGCAGTTCGGGGCTCATCCGATCTCCATCATTTCACGCTTGGCCCAGAGACGGCCTGTGCGAATGGCATAGACACTCTTCATGAGCTCGCCAATCCCCTGAACAATGAGGAGCAGCGCGGTCACTGGGATCACGGCCTTGAAGGGGTAGACGATCGGGCGCCACGGACTCGCATCCGAGGTCTCGCCGATCTGCCACGCGTGCCACGCCTCCGTCCCGCCGTAGTAGAAGAAGAGCGCCATCGCCGGAAAGAAGAAGAACAGGTAGCCGATGGCATCGATCCAGTTCTGACGACGGATCGACCACTTCTGGTACAGCATGTCGGTCCGCACATGCCCGATGCGCATGAGCGTGTAGGCCGTGCCCAGCATGAAGTGCGTGCCGTACAGCATGTACACCACGTCGAAGGCCCAGACGGTGGGAGCGCGGAAGAAGTGGCGGGCCACCACCTCCCAGGTGACGGCGACCGTCATGGGCACGATGAGCCACGCGGTGACGATCCCCGTCCAGTTGGACACGGCTTCGATCGCGTGGAGGGCCCCCCGGAACCCGGGGCCGACGTCGCGGTGGTTCGCGTTCACGGGCTCGGCTGTCGCCACCTGGCTCCTCCGTGTGGTTCGGGGACGCGCGGCGCCGAGCTCACGGAAGGGCGAACCCGAGGGTCGGCGGGACGATGCATCGAGCAGCCGGGCGACGGAGCCTGTCCTGGCCCCGCCGCCCGGTGGGCGAGCCCACGATCAAGCTACTTCAGCCAGATCTTGTCCTTGTAGTAGTGCTCGGCGATGAAGTTGTAGTTGGGCCAGTACGACAGGCGATAGGGCACGATCAGCGACGAGTACTTCTGCTGGGACTCGATGACCTTCTTGTAGAAGTCGTCCTTGGCCGCGTCCGCCTTCCAGATCTCGTCGTACGCCTTCAGGAAGGCGCGATTCAGCTCGTCGGTCGTCTTGATGATCTTGATGCCGGCGGCCAGCAGCTCCTGACAGGCCTTGGCCGTCTTCTCCTGGAACCGCACGAAGTGGTTCCAGTACGAGGCCTGGACCGACGTCTTGACGATCTCCTTGAGGTCGGCCGGCAGCGCGTCCCACTTCGTCTTGTTAATGATGAACTCCCCCACCGTGGTGGGCTCGTGCATCCCGGGCGCGTAGTGGAACTTGGCGACCTTGTCCATACCGAGAATCTTGTCGTCGTAGCAGTTGATCCACTCGGCCCCGTCGATGGCGCCCCGCTCCAGCGCGGGGACGATCTCACCGCCGGCCAGCACCACGCTGGCGATGCCGAGCTTGTTGTAGACCTCGGCGCCGGCCGCGTAGATGCGGTAGCGGCTGCCCTTGATGTCGGCGAAGGACCGGATCTCCTTCCGGAACCACCCCATCGCCTGCGGGCCCTCCGGATGGACCTGGAAGCTGACCACATTCATCTTGAGGTTCTTCTGGTAAGCCTCGTTGAGCAGCTCGTGCCCTCCGCCCTCCCAGTACCAGCCGTAGTAGTCGATGAAGTCCATGCCGAACAGGGGTCCGTGGGTCAGCGGAATGAAGGCCCGCAGCTTGCCGATGATGTACCCGGGGGTGGTGTGGCCGCCGTCCAGCACGCCGCGGTTCACGGCGTCCTGGATCTCGAAGGGCGGGACGACCGCGCCGGCCGGGGACAGCTCGATCTGCAGCCGGCCACCGGAATTCTTCTGGATGGTCTCCACCAGGAGCTTGGCGGCTTCCTGCACGATCGAGGTCGGCGGCCAAGCGCTCTGCACCTTCCATTTGATCGGCGCCTGCGCCGTCGCCGGCGAGGGCATGCTGTAGGAGCCGGCGAGGAAGGCGACGACGGCGGTGAGGACAACGGCAACGATAGCAAACCGCATGGGGATCAGCCTGGCCATGTGCGTCCCTCCTGGGAGCGGCCGGTTGACGGCGTTCGGCGGAACCGACGAAGCCGGCGCGAGTCTAGACAGCATGCCGCACGCTGTCAACGACAGATTGTGTAACTTGTCGGGCCACGCTC
>JBKOZA010000477.1:0-1900 GCA_046725675.1 Candidatus Methylomirabilota bacterium | reverse complement strand
CTGCCCCGCCGCGGCCGGCAACGCCCACTCGCCCATCTCGTGGTAGGACGCGGTCGGCAGATAGACCCGCCCGGCGGCGGGGATAGCGTCGACGACGTCGGCGAACGTCGCCAGCCGCAGCCACGGCGTCGAGAGCACCTGGTCGAAGAAGCGGTCGAGCCAGCCGTCCTCGTAGACGTGACGGTGCGTCCCCGGCCAGCCGCCGAACTTCTCACCGTCGTCGACGACGGTGACGGCCGGCAGCCGTCCGCGTCGCTCGCCCAGATACTCGATCGACTTGTCGATGTCGGCGAACGGGATGAGATGACGCAGGCGCTCGTTGATCGGGAACACCGCGAGCGTGGCCCCCTGGTCCTCGGTGAGGTAGTACCCGCCGAGCTCGTCGACGTCGAGGCCGGCCAGCGCGAAGTGGCGGTCGTCGACCAGCACGTACTCGACGCCGGCCTCGTGGAGCGGCCGCGCCAGGTGCGGCTCCCACACCCGCTCGGCCAGCCACATGCCGCGGGGGCGAACACCGAACTGCGTGGCCAGAAATTCGCTCAGGCGCTGGATCTGGCCGCGCTTGTCGGCGTCGGGAAGGATGGCCAGGATCGGCTCGTAGAAGCCGCCGGTCAGCAGCTCGACGCGGCCGCTGCTCACCACCTCCCCGAGCAGATCGAACGTCGCCCGCTCGTGATCACGCAGCCACTCCAGCAGGCTGCCCGTGCAGTGCACGGTCAGCCGGACCTCGGGCCGGGCGCGCAGCCGCTCGAGGAAGGGGCGATAGGCGCGCTCGGTCGTCTCGCGGAGCACGCCCTCGAAGTTGCCGATGGGCTGGTGGTTGTGGACGCCGAAGCAGAGCGCCAGCGAGTCGCGGCTCACCGACTACTCACGATCGATGTCGCGGTGGATCACACTCCCGGCCAGCCCGAGGCGATCCAGGACGCCCTTCAGCTCCTCCACCAGGGCCACCGAGCGGTGCCGCCCGCCCGTGCACCCGATCGCCACGGTCAGGTACGCCTTGCCTTCCCGCTGGTAGGCCGGCAGGACGAAGCCGAGGAAGTCCTCCAGCCGTCGCAGCAGCTCGCGACTTTCCTCGTGCTTGAGGATGAACTCCCGCACCCGGGCATCTCGCCCGTCGAGCGGACGCAGCGTCTCGACGAAGTGGGGATTGGGCAGGAAGCGGACGTCGAAGACGAGGTCGGCGTCGAACGGCACGCCGTGCTTGAAGCCGAACGACACCAGCGAGACGCTCAGCCCGGTCCGCTGGCCTGGCGCGACGTACGTCTCGATGAGGAGGTCCTTGAGCTGGTGGACGGTGAGGACCGAGGTGTCCACGATCCGGTCGGCCACCTCCCGCATGGTCGACAGCGCTTTGCGCTCGGCGCGGATGCCGTCCACCACGTTGCCGTCGGCCGCCAGCGGATGACGCCGACGCGTCTCCCGGTAGCGTCGGACCAGGGCCTCCTCGCTCGCCTCCAGGAACAGGACCTCGAGGGTGTGGCCGCGTCCGCGCAACTCCCCCAGTGTGTCGAGGAGGTGCGTGAGGTACTCGCCCTCGCGCACGTCGACGCCGAGGGCCACCCGCGTGATCGTGTGGTTCGAGCGCGCGACCAGGTCGGCAAAGGTCGGGATGAGCGTGGTCGGCAGGTTGTCCACGCAGAAGAAGCCCATGTCCTCGAAGCACTTGATGGTGTAGCTCTTGCCGGCGCCACTCAGTCCCGTGATGACGACGAAGGTGATCGGACCGGCCATGCTCAGGCCAACTCTCCCGGGGGGCGCCGCCGCGCCGCCCGCGTGAGCCGACGGGGGGCCAGGCGTCGGCGGTCCTTGGCCCGGCGCACCTGACGGGCGAGCCCCGCCACCGCCTCGTCCACGGCCGCGGTGAGGTCGCCGGCGGTGGCCGTGCTGGAGAACACGT
>JBKOZA010000476.1:0-3931 GCA_046725675.1 Candidatus Methylomirabilota bacterium | reverse complement strand
TGGATGTTCTTCTGGTACTTCGGGGTGCCGCCGCTGCTGCCGCGCGGCGTCCAGGACTGGCTGTTCAGCCACGGCGCCGAGTTCTGGGCCGGCACGATCGCCCTCGGCGTCTACCACGGCGCCCGCATGTCCGAGGTGATCCGGTCCGGCATCGGCGCCATCCCCCGCACGCAGTTCGAGGCGTCGGTGGCGATCGGGCTCACCACGTTCCAGGCCTACCGTCTCATCATCCTGCCGGTCGCCCTCCGCCTGATCGTGCCGCCGGGCACCAACGAGTCGCTCAATCTCCTCAAGAACTCCTCGGTCGCCCTGACCATCAGCGTCGCCGAGCTCACGTTCCAGACGCGCCAGATCGAGACCTACACTGCCAAGGCGATCGAGGCGCTCACGGCCGGCACCGTCATCTACCTGGTGCTGTGCCTGTCCATTGCGACCATCATGGCGCGCGTGGAGCGCCGCTACGCGATCCCCGGCCTCATCGCCCGCGTCGGAGCCGGCTGATGACCGGCGTGAGATCCGGCGAGGAAGCACGCTAGTGGACTTCTCGGTCGTCGTCGCCAACTTCAAGTTCCTGATGCTGCAGGGGCTGATCGGGATCGGGCCGTTCATCGGGGGGACGCTGCGGCTGGCGGTGCCGGCCATCGCGCTGGGGTTCGTGCTGGGGATCTTCATCGGGCTGGCCCGGCTGGCCCAGGCCCGCTGGATCCGGGTGCCGGCCACGGCCTACGTCGAGTTCTTCCGGGGCGTGCCGCTGGTCATGGTCATCTTCTGGATCTGGTTCATCATCCCGCAGCTGCTGCGGCTGCCGATTCCCGAGTACGGCGTGGCCCTGACGGCGTTCGTGATCTTCGAGGCGGCCTACTTCGGCGAGATCGTGCGGGCCGGCGTCCAGTCGGTGGCGCGCGGCCAGGTGGAGGCGGCGACGGCGCTGGGAATGACCGCCACCCGGACGATGGTCCACGTCGTGCTGCCCCAGGCGCTCAAGAACATGGTGCCGTCGCTCGTCACCCAGATGATCGTGCTGTTCAAGGACACCTCGCTGGCCTCGATCATCGGCTACGTCGACCTGACGAAGGCCGCCCAGATCGTCAACAACCGGGAGATCAAGCCGTTCGAGCTCTACCTCTTCATCGCCGTCGTCTACTGGCTCTGCACGTACTCGATGTCCGTGATGGCGCGCCGTCTGGAGCGCCGCGTCGCCTGAGGGGTGCCGGCCGCGGACGAGGAGGACTCCGATGCACCGAGGCGTTGCGCTCGTCGTCGCCGCGGCCGTGCTGCTGTCCGCTCCGGCCGCCCTCGCCCACCGGCCCGACCAGCCTCCGCACCAGCAGTATCGCATCGGCGATCTCAAGCTGGAGAGCGGCGAGACCATCAAGGACTTCGCGATCTCCTACGTCACCCACGGCACCCTGAATGCCCAGAAGTCCAACGCGATCCTGATGGTCACCGCCATCAGCGGCAACCACCATCGCCTGGACTTCCTGATCGGACCCGGCAAGGCGCTGGACACCAACACGTACTTCGTCGTCGCCACCGATGCCATCGGCAACGGGCTGACGACCTCGCCGTCGAACAGCCAGGCCCAGCCGCGGATGTCGTTCCCGCGCTTTTTGATCCGCGACATGGTGACCTCGCAGCACAGGCTGTTGACCGAGCACCTCGGGATCAAGCACGTGGTGGCGGTCGTCGGACCGTCGATGGGCGGCATGCAGGCCTTGCAGTGGGGCGTGAGCCATCCGGACTTCATGGACAGCGTGGTGGCCATGGTGCCGCTGGCGAAGACGCCGGCCTGGAGCGTCGTCGTCATGGAGGCCAGCCGCAAGGCCATCATGCTCGACCCGGCCTGGAATGGCGGCAACTACACGACGCCGCCCGCCAACGGCATCCGGCTCTGGCGCGACATCCTCGGCTTTCTCGCCGCCCGGGCGCCCGAGATGTACCGCTATCAGTTCCCGAACCAGGCCGACGTGCTGCCGTGGCTGAAGGCGCAGGAAGACGCGCAGATCCCGCTGTTCGACGCCAACGACTGGATTTACCAGACGTGGGCCTACGACGCCCACGACGTGGGCACCACGCCGGGCATGAACGGGGACTACGTGAAGGCGCTGCGCGCGATCAAGGCCAAGACGCTGATCCTGGCCGGCCAGAAGGACCTGCTCAATCCGGAGTGGGAGCCGCTCGAGGCCTCGCGCTACATCCGCGACGTTCGCTACGTCATCATCCGGCCCGAGGCCATCACCGGGCACGCGGCGGCGGGCGGGCTGTTCCCGGCCGACGTCGATTTCCTCAACACCGAGATCAGCGGCTTCCTGGACGTGGTCACCGGGCGCCGGGCCACGCGGCGCTGAGAGGAGAAGCCCATGGACCTGTCACGACGGGATTTCCTGGCGTCCGGCACGGCGGCCGCCGCGACCGGCGCCCTCGCTGGATCGGCGCACGGGCAGGCGCCCGTGCTGCTCGCCCAGGCCACCGGTACCCCGTCGGCCCGGGGGTTCGATCCCGCCGATCCGGCGCTCAAGTACGAGCTGGTGGTCGCCAACGGCGACGTGCTCGACCCCAGCCAGAAGCTGCGCGGCAAGCGCGACATCGGCATCCGCTTCGGCCAGATCGCGGCGATCGCGCCCATCATTGCGGCCGACCGCAGCCTGCAGCGCATCGACGCGGCCGGCCGGCTGGTGACGCCGGGCCTCATCGACCTGCACACGCACCTCTGCCCCCACCTCGGCCTGGGGCTGCCGGCCGACGAGCTGGTCCCGATCACGTGCACGACGACCGCCGTCTCTGCCGGCGACGCCGGCTGGCACACGTGGGGCGTGTTCCGTCACCTGGCCCTCGCCAGCTCGCGCACGCGGTTGTTCTCGTTCGTGCACATCGCCTCGATCGGCCTGGCCGGCGGTCTGGCGCCGGGCGAGATGCTGAACATCGACTACGCCAACGTCGACGGCTGCGCCAAGGTCGTGGCCGAGAATCCGGATGCCGTGCTGGGCGTGAAGGTGCGGATCACCGACTCGGTCGTGGGCCAGAACGGTCTGGAGCCGCTGCGGCGCGCGCTGCGGGCCGCCGAGATGGCCGGCAAGGGCGTGCGGGTGATGTGCCACATCGGGGCGGCGCCCGGCAACCTCGCGGACCTGCTCGACCTGCTACGTCCTGGTGACGTCCTCACCCACGCCTACTCGGGCGCCGGCAACAACACGGTGCAGAACGGTCAGCTGTTGCCGGCCGCGCGCGCGGCCAAGCAGCGCGGCGTCATCGTCGACGTGGGGCACGGCGGCGGCAGCTTCGACTTCACCGTGTGCGAGCCGGCCATGCAGCAGGGGATGCCACCCGACACGATCTCCAGCGACATCCACTCGGTGAGCATCAACACGCCCGGGTACCCGACGCTGCCGTGGGTGATGTCAAAATTCCTGGCACTCGGCATGTCGCTCGAGGACGTCGTGGCCCGGGCGACGGTCGAGCCGGCCAAGGTGATCGGGCGCGTACCAGGGCTCGGCACGCTGCAGGTCGGCGCGCCGGCCGACCTGGCGATCATGGACGTCGTCGACGGGCCCGTCGAGTTCGTGGACACGCGCAAGAACACGCGCATCGGTCAGCGCAAGCTCGTGCCCTACCTCACGATCCGCGCCGGCCGCCCGTTCGGCCGCCCGCCGCTGCCGACCCCGTTCGTGTACTGACGGGGCGGCCGGCGCAGCCCGTTCAGGGCCACAGCGACTCGGGAACGAGCCGGATACACTGGATCGCGTATGCCTGAGCGGGTGCTGCCCAACGGCGTGCGCCTTCACTGGCGCGAGGCCGGCGACGCGACGAAGCCGCCGATCGTGTGGATCCACGGCGGCTCGGTCGAGGACTCCTCGTCCATGGTCGGCGACCTGGAGCCGTTCGCCGGTCGACTCCGCGTCCTGTTCCCCGACACGCGCGGTCACGGGCTGTC
>JBKOZA010000475.1:0-4969 GCA_046725675.1 Candidatus Methylomirabilota bacterium | reverse complement strand
ACGTCCGCCGCGATCAGTAATTTCAGCCAGTGCGCGACCGCCGCCAGGGGCTCTCGCAGCAACAACGCCTCGGTGGCCTTCACCGTTCCCAGCAGCACCGGGACCAGCACGGGCAGCAGCAGCACCGGGAAGAGCAGCTCGCGCGCCCGCACCTGGGCCGTCATCGCGGCGAACAGCGTGCCGACCGCCGAAATGCCCACCGTTCCCAGGCCGATGACCAGCGCCAGCGCGGGCAGGGCCGGCCCCAGGTCCACGTTGAAGAACAGCACGAAGAGCGCGAGCACGAGCGCCTCCACGACCAGCATCAGCACGAGGCTGCCGGTCAGCTTGCCGAGATAGATCGCCGACTTGTCGCCGGGGGCGAGCAGCAGCGCCTCCCAGCAGTCGTTCTCGTGCTCGACGAGGAACGCCCGGCCGAGGCCGAGCACGCCACTGAGAATGAAGCCGAGCCAGAGCAGACCCGGCAGCACCGAGGCGAGCCGCTCGCGATCGGGCCCGAGCGCGAACTGGAAGACGAACAGCAGGGCCAGCGAGAAGAACAGCAGCGCGTTGAGCGTCTCCTTCGAGCGCCGCTCGACCAGCAGATCCTTCCAGGCTACCGTCAGCGCCCGTCGTGCGTAGCTCAGGGGACGTCCTCGGTGTGGGCGGCGTACAGCCGCTGGACGTCGCCGGCGTCGAGACCCGCGCGCGGCGTGTCGAGGACCACGCGGCCCGCCACCATGATGGCCAGCCGGTCGGCCACGCCGAGCTCGCGGCCGAAGCTGTGCGTGGCCATCAGCACGGCGGCGCCACCGGCCTTGAACGTCTCCAGCCGTCCCTCGAGCCACTTGCGAGCCCGCTGATCGAGTCCGGCGAACGGCTCGTCGAGCAGCAGCACTCGCGGCCGGGTGAGCGCCAGCCGCGCCAGCGACAGCCGCCGGCGCATTCCCGCCGAGAACGTGCGCACGCGCGCCTCGGCCTGGCGCTCGAGGTCGACGTCGGCCAGGGCGGCGGCGAGGGTGTCTCGATCGGCGCGGAGGCCGCGCAGTCGCAGCCAGAAGGCCAGGTTCTCGCGCGCCGTGAGGTCCTCGTACACGTGGGCGCCGTGGGCCACGACCCCCAACATCGCCCGCACGGACTCGGCGGCCCGCACGCAGTCGTGTCCGCCGACGACGGCGGTGCCGCGGGTCGGACGCAGGAGGGTGGCGACGATCTTCAACAGGGTCGTCTTGCCGGCGCCGTTCGGGCCGAGCAACGCGACGGCCTCGCCGGCGACCACGTCGAGGTCCACGCCATCGAGAACCCGCTGGGCACCGAAGACGCGAACGAGACCCGCGACGCGAACGAGGGATACGGCACTCATGCGCCGAGCCGGATCATTTTGACGCACCGCCCGGAGGCGGTCAAGGAAGGCGGCCGGCGCGACGGAACGCGGCCGACGTGATGCGGGGGAATCGCTAGCCGATGCGCATGGCCCGCAACCGGGCGATCCGCTCCTCGATCGGGGGGTGCGTCGAGAACAGTCTCATCAGGGCCTGTCCGCTCAGCGGGTTCACGATGAACAGGTGGGCGGTGGCCGGGTTGGCGTCCATCGGCACCGCCTGCTTGGCCATCTCCAGCTTCTCGAGGGCCTTCGTCAGGCCCCAGCTCCGCCCGGCCAGGCGGGCCCCGGTGGCGTCGGCCTGGAACTCCCGCGCCCGCGACACGGCGAGCTGCACGAGCATCGCGGCGATCGGCGCCACCATCGCCATCAGCATCATCGCGATCGGGCTCGGGCTGTCGTCGTCGTCGCTACGATGGCCCCCGAAGAACGCCGCCCACTGGGCCATGTGAGCCAGGTAGGTGATGGCCCCGGCGAGGGTGGCGGCGATCGTCGAGATGAGCACGTCGCGGTTCGTCACATGAGCCAGCTCGTGAGCGAGCACTCCCTCGAGCTCGTCGTCGTCGAGGATCCGCATGATGCCTTCGGTGACCGCGACGGCCGCGTGCTCCGGGTTGCGCCCCGTGGCGAAGGCGTTGGGCTGCTCGGTCGGGATGAGATACACGCGGGGCATCGGGATGCCGGCCTTCGTGGTCAGCCGCCGGACGATGCCGTAGAGCCCTGGCGCCTGCGCCTCCGTGATCGGCTCGGCCCGGTACATCGCCAGCACGATCTTGTCGGACCACCAATAGCTGGCGAAGTTCATCGCCAGCGCGAGGACGAACGCGATGACCATGCCCTGCTGCCCGCCCAGAGCTCCGCCGAGCAGGACGAGCATGGCGGTCAGGACCGCCAGCAGCAGCGCGGTCTTGAAGACGTTGGACATGGCCATCCCTCCCCAGGGTGTCGCGAACGAATGTGAGGGTATCAAAGCGCCCCCGAGCGGTCAAACCCGCGCGGGCGGACGGTCAAACACCTTGACTTGCCGAGACCCCCTGGTTATACTGGCCCGGTTTAGTTGAAAAATTCTTTAATGACACGGACTTACGACGTCTTCCAGCGTCGTGCAGGAGACCCGGCGAAGGATGCTGGAGCCATGATCATTCGCGTATCCGAGCTCGAGGAACAGGGGCTCCGGATCGACGAGGCCGGAGCACTCGGGTCTGCCTTCACGGACCCCTCGTGGCGGCTCGACTCGGTCGCGCTCGAGGTGGAGGCGGACGGCGTCGAGGTGTTCGTGCGCGGGCGCCTGGCGGCGACGGTGCCGCTCACGTGTGGCCGGTGTGTCGAGGCGTTCGCGGGACGCGTGGCCGCCGACCTCGACGTGCGTCTGCTGCCCCGCCCGGCTGCCGCCGACAGCGTCGAGCTGGGGGCCGACGACCTCGACGTCGACTTCTACGACAACGACGAGCTCGACCTGAGCCGCGTGGTCGAGAACGAGACGATGCTGGCCCTGCCGATGAAGCCCCTGTGCCGGCCGGACTGCCGCGGCCTGTGCGCCGTGTGCGGAGCGAATCGCAACGTGGTGACGTGCACGTGCGCCCCGCACCCGCCCGACCCGAGGCTGGCCGCCCTCCGCGACCTGGCCGCCCGGCACACCAACTGAGATCTCCCGGGCCCACAGAAAGGACGTCCCAGCATGCCGCTGCCGAAACGACGCCACTCCCGGGCGCGCGGCCGCAAGCGCCGCACGCACTACAAGCTCGCCGCGCCGACGCGTGCGGTGTGTCCGCAGTGCAGGGAGAGCAAGCTGCCCCACCGCGTCTGCCCGCACTGCGGGTACTACAAGGGCCGCGAGGTCCTCTCCGTCGAAACCGCGTAGCGGCGTCGCGCCGACGAGTGGTCGCGCGCGACTGGAGCCGGTGAGCGGATGAAGATCGCCGTTGACGCGATGGGCGGCGACCACGGGCCCGCCGTCGTCGTCGAGGGCGCGGTAGCCGCGGTCCGGGAGTTCGGCGCGTCGGTCATCCTGGTCGGCGACCGCCAGGCCGTCGAGTCCGAGATCCGTCGCCTGGGCGCCCAGTCCCTCGACCTCGAGGTGCGCCATGCCTCCGAGGTGGTGGGGATGGCCGAGAGCCCCTCGCTGGCGCTGCGGCGCAAGCGGGACTCCTCGCTGCGCGTGTCCGCCGAGCTGGTTCGCGACGGCAAGGCGTCGGCGTTCATCTCGGCCGGCAACACCGGCGCCGCCCTGGCGATCTCGATGTTCGTCATCGGCGTGCTGCGCGGGATCGACCGGCCCGCCATCGCGGCCGTGCTCCCGAGCCTACGGGGCTTTTCCGTGTTGATCGACGCCGGCGCCAACGTCACGCCCAAGGCGTGGCACCTCTTCCAGTTCGCGATCATGGGGCACGTGTACGCGCGCGACATCCTGGGCCTCGACCGGCCGCGGGTGGGCCTGCTGTCCGTGGGGGAGGAGGAGGGCAAGGGCAACGACCTCACGCGCGAGACCTTCGACCTGCTCAAGGAGTCACGCCTGAATTTCATCGGCAACATCGAGGGGCGCGACGTGTACAACGGCAGCTGCGACGTCATCGTGACCGACGGCTTCACCGGCAACGTCGCCCTCAAGATCTCCGAGAGCCTGGCCGAGATGGTCGGCGCCATGATCAAGGAGGAGCTGACCCGCGACATCCGCTCCAAGGTCGGTGCCGCGCTCGCGGTGCCGGCGTTCGGCCGCTTCCGCAAGCGGGTGGACTACACGGAGATGGGCGGCGCCCCGCTGCTGGGCATCGACGGCGCCGCCATCATCTGCCACGGGGCCTCGCCGGTGAAGGCCATCAAGAACGCCGTCCGGGTGGCCTCGGAGTGGGCCAAGGCCGGCCTCAACGACCACATCAAGGCCGCCCTCGAAGCCGAGATCGCGCGCGGTGGGCGGGAAGGGGGCCGGGAATGACGCGGGCCAGGATCGTGGGCGTCGGAGCCTACGCGCCCAAGCGGGTACTGACCAACGCCGACCTCGCGAAGATGGTCCAGACCACCGACGAGTGGATCGTCCAGCGCACCGGGATCCGCGAGCGCCACGTGGCGGACGAGAGCGAGGCCACGTCCGATCTCGCCGTCAAGGCCGCCCAGCAGGCGCTGGAGCGGGCCAACCTCGTGCCCGAGGACGTCGAGTTCATCGTCGTCGGCACCACCACCCCGGACATGATCTTCCCGTCGGTCGGCAACATCGTGCAGCATCGCCTCGGCGCTCGCCGGGCCGGCTCGGTCGACATGCTGGCGGCCTGCGCGGGCTCGGTGTACAGCCTCGCCACCGGCGTCCAGTTCGTCCAGACCGGCAAGTATCGCCGGGTGCTCTGCATCGGCGCCGATACGCTCTCGAAGATCACCGACTTCACCGACCGGGGGACCTGCATCCTGCTGGCCGACGCCGCCGGTGCCGTCGTGCTGGAGGCGACCGAGGACGACCGCGGGATCATCGACGTCGACCTCTACTCGGACGGCCAGTACTGGGAGCTGCTGTATATGCCGGGCGGCGGGTCCCGGCACCCGGCGACGGCCGACACCGTGGCGCAGCGGATGCACTACGCCAAGATGAAGGGCAACGAGGTCTTCAAGGTCGCCGTGCGG
>JBKOZA010000474.1:0-5295 GCA_046725675.1 Candidatus Methylomirabilota bacterium | reverse complement strand
GGTGAAGAACGGCGAGGGCATCGAGTAGTCGATGTAGAGCTCACCGTAGTCGACCACGTACATGGTCTTGCCGTCGTTCGCGAAGACCACGTCGTTCGTCCGCTCCATGCCGCCCCGGTTCTCGGGCTTCTGGTACGCGTTCGGCCCCGGATCGACGTTGCGCATGAAATAGGACCACTTGACGCCGGCGGGCTGCAGGAATTCGATCTTGACGACGGCCGGCCACGTCGGCACCAGGCTCTCCGGCCCGTTGTCGATGATGCCGTAGATCGCGGCGAAGATCGTGTCCTTGGCGCCGAAACGCTCGTCGCCCCAGGCGATGCCGTCCATCGGATTGTTGGTGTCCCATTCGAGAACCGGATTGATGTAGCCGTTGGGGTTCGGATTGGCCGCGATCAGCGGCACCCCCCGGACGCCCTCCACGTGGGGCGGGAAGCGGTACGGCGGCATCTGGGGCACCCACGGCTTGTCACCGATGTAGAGGTTCGGGTACGGCGAATCGATCTTGGAGCCGTTGAACGACTTCAGCGAGAAGCGCTTGTTGGTGACGAAGTTCATGCCTTCCTTGTCGGGGAAGCCGGCGTCCTGTCCCTTCTCGGTCACGATCCAGAGCTTCTCGGCGCCGTTGGCGACGCGCCGGTGCCCGAGGTCGTTCACGCCGTTGTCACTGACGGCCAGGGCCTTCTCGAAACGGCTGCCCTTGGGACCGAACCTCACGCCGGACTGGTTCCGGAAGCCCATGGCGTAGACTTCCATGTCCTCGTGCTTGAACATCCCGTCCGACCCCTGCTTGTCGAACTTCACTCGCATGATCGACCCGCCGCAGGGGACCTGGGCCTTGATGGTCATGCCCGGCTTGGCCGGCACGCCCGCGGGCAGCAGCGCGCCGGTGAGGCGCCCGTCGGTCGACCGGACGTTGAGCCCGGTGTGGACGATGTCACGGCAGACGGGATCGCGCTTCGTCTTGGGCAGCGCGGGATCGCCATGCTTCTCCCAGAAGGGATCTACCTCGGCCGTCCAGCCGTGGTTGTCCGGGTCGGCGAAGCCGCTGTTGCTCGGGAATCCCTGACCCCAGTAGATGTAGCCATCCTTGCACGTGATGCCGCCGATCTGATGGTCGCCCTGCGGCAGGTCGGTGATGATCTTTCGCAGCTCCCCGTTGACACCGCTGATTTCCCAGATGTGCCTGGAGTACTCCGGAATGTAGACCTTGTTGTTCTCCGGGCAGTAGCCGATGGCATTCATGACGCCGGTGAACTTGCCGGCGCCAATCTCCTTGAGCGGCTTGCCGTCCTTGTCGAACACCTTGACGGAAGGACCCGGAATCGGGTTCTTGACTCGCTGGCCGGCGTACTCGTACTCGAATGGACCGAAGAGGTTGCCCGAGATGGCGACCCAGACGTTGCCTTCTTTGTCGACAGTGGCGGAGCTGGGGGTGTCGAGCCCGGCCACGAACACCTCGGCCTTGTAGCCCTTGGGGACCACGATCTTGCTGGGGTCGGGCTTGACGGCGGTACGGGGCACCCAGCCGCCCGACGTGCTCGTCCCCGCGTTCTGCGTCCAGGCCAGCGCCGCCGACAGCAGGACGGCGACGACCACGGCTCCGGCGATCCTGAGAATCCTCATCGATGCTCCTCCTCGACCGTTCGGGTTGGGACCGTGAGCGCTACAAGGGACGCCAGTCCCGTCTTCATCGACGGTCCGATCAGCGCTGGGGCAGCGTGCGCACGAAGGCCACGACGTCGCGGATGTCGTCGTCGCCGAGCTGCGCGCTCCAGGCGGGCATGGCGGCGTTCTTGCCGACGGCTGCGCCTCCCTTCTGGATGACGGTGAAGAGATACTCGTCGGAGAGCTCGTCCATGAGCTGCTTGATCGCGAGGTTGCCGACGTTGGGCCGGAAGGTCTTGGCCTCGCCGCGACCGTCCTCGCCATGACAGCCCGAGCAGTAGCGGAGGAAGATGTCTCGGCCCTTCGAGACGTTACCGGCGGAGCGGTTCTGAGCGGTGACCGGGTGAGCGGGCAGCAGCGTCGGCGCGAGGAGCGCCATCCCGAGCAGAGCTGCGTATCGCCACACCATGTGTTCGTCGCCCTTCGTTGACGCGACGTCCCGCATCAGCGCCGGTGCGGCAGAGAATATATGGCGACGCCGCCGCTCGAAGCAAGCACGACACGCGGCGCTCGGCGGCTCCTCGCCTTGACACCCCCTGGGGCCGGTCCTAAGATAGCCTGCCGCGTCGGAGGAACAGGCCTCGACATGGAGACGCTCGGCACGACGACCGGTCACCGACGATCCGTCAGCGAGCCGCTGGGAGTGTGGCTCATCGGCGCTCGCGGTGCCGTCGCCACCACGACGATCGTCGGCGCCATCGCGCTCCGACGCGGCCACACGGGCACGGTCGGGCTCGTGACCGAGAGCGACCCGTTCCGAACGTCCGGACTGGCTCCACTCGACGCGTTCGTCTTCGGCGGCCACGACCTCCTCGACACGCCGCTCGTCAAAGCTGCGCACGCGCTGTGCCGCGACGCTGGTCCTCTCGCCCCCGAGCTGGTCCGCCTGGTGGAAGATGAGCTGGCCACCAGCGAACAGCATCTGCGACCAGCGCCCGCCATGGTCGCGGGGCAGCCTCCGCGCGAGTTCGTCCGCGCCGTCCAGCGTGATCTCGGAGAGTTCCGGACCGCGACGGGGGCGCGTCGAGTGATCATGGTCAACGTTGCCACCACCGAGCCGTTGACGCCATCCGACCTCCTCGCGCTGGACTTGGCCGGACTCGAGCGCATGCTGGACACGCCCGACGCCCGCCTGCCGATCAGCGCGCTGTACGCGTACGCCGCGCTGGACATGGGCGTGCCCTACGTGAATTTCACCCCGTCGGTCGGCGCCTCGCTGGTCGGGCTCGAGGCGCTCGCCCAGGCCCGCGGCGTCCCCCACGCCGGCCGCGATGGAAAGACAGGCGAGACCCTCCTCAAGAGCGTGCTGGCGCCCATGTTCCGCATGCGGAGCCTTCAGGTGCGCAGCTGGGTCGGATTCAACGTGCTGGGCAACGCCGACGGGCTGGCCTTGTCCGATCCGACCACGGCGGCGTCGAAGACCGAGTCCAAGGGCAAGGTGGTGCCGTCCATTCTCGGTTACGAGCCTCACACGCTCGTGCGGATCGACTACGTACCCACGCTCGGCGACTGGAAGACCGCGTGGGACCTGATCCAGTTCGAGGGTTTCCTGAGAACGCCGATGACGCTGCAGTTCACGTGGCAGGGCGCGGACTCCGCGCTGGCCGCGCCGCTCGTGCTCGACCTCGTGCGCCTCGTCGACGTGGCCGCGTCGCGGGGCGAGCGTGGCGGACTCGGGCACCTGGCATTCTTCTTCAAATCGCCGGTGGGCTGCGAGATCCACGATCTGGCCGAGCAATACGCACTTCTGTGCCGGCACACAAAGGGCTGCTGACCACCGTCCTCGAGCTGGTCCGGCTGCCGAACGTCTTCACGGCGCCCTCGGACGTGGCGATGGGAATGGCGGTCAGTGGCGTCGCGCTCACACCGTCCCACGCCGCGCTCCTTCTGGCATCGGCGTGTGCGTACGCGGGGGGGATGGCCCTCAACGACGCCTGCGACGCGCCGCTCGACGCGCACGAGCGGCCCGAGCGGCCGATCCCCTCCGGACGGATTTCTCGCGGGGCGGCATTCGGGGTGGCCGCCGTCCTCCTCGCGCTCAGCGTCGGCCTGGCCGCCACCTCCGGCCCCCGGCCCTTCCTGGTGGCGTTCCTGCTGGTCGCCGCCATCGTGCTCTACGACGCGGTGGCCAAGGGCACCGCCGCCGGCCCGCCGGTGATGGCGTCGTGCCGCGCGCTGAACGTCGGCGTGGGCATCGCGCTCGGTGCGCTGGTGTGGTCCGCGCTGGGGGCGGCGGCCATCGTGTTCGCGTACGTGCTCGTCCTCACGCTGGTGAGCCGCTTCGAGGTCATGACCGCGCCCGTCACCCTCGTCCGCGGCGCCGCCGTGGCCTTCGCCGTGTTGCTGGCGGCGGCGATCGCCCTGTTCGTCCTCGGCTGGGGGCCGGCCGGCGCCGTCGGCGCAGTCTTCGTGGCCCTGCTCGTGCTCTGGATCGGGCCCCCGCTGCGGGCGGCGATTGCCGAGCCGGCGCCCAGACGGATCATCGGGGTCATCAAGGCCACCGTGCTGGGAATCATCCTGCTTGACGCGGCTTTCACCGGCGCGGCCCGCGGCCTGGTGGCGGGAGCGCTGGTGGCCGCCCTCTTCGTTCCCGCGTACGTGCTCGGACGACGCTTTGCCAGCGCATGAATCGTTCGTTCCGCTACGGCTACAACACCAACGGCTTCGCCCACCACCGGCTCGATGACGCGCTTCGGGTCCTGGGTGATCTCGGCTACGAGGGCTGCGCGCTCACGCTGGATCACGCGCACCTCGACCCGTTCGCCGACGATCTGGCGACCGAAGTCGAGCGCGTCGCCCACCTGGCGCAGACCCTGCGACTCTCGCTCGTGGTGGAGACAGGCGCCCGGTTCCTCCTCGACCCCCGGCACAAGCACGAGCCCACTTTGCTGAGCGACGACGCCGACGGTCGCCGCCGGCGGCGTGACTTTCTGGAACGCGCCCTGGTCGTCGCGCGGGACCTCGGCGCCGGGGTCGTCTCCCTGTGGAGCGGTGTGCCGCCGGCAGCGGCGCCCGACGTCTGCCGGCGGCGTCTCGTGGAGGGGGTCGAGGCGATCGCTCGCTGCGCGGAGGCGACCGGGGTGGCCCTCGGCTTCGAGCCCGAGCCGGGCATGCTCGTGGAGAGCGTGACCGACTTCCTCGACCTGCGCGCCGCCGTCGACTCACCGGCGCTGGGGTTGACCCTCGACCTCGGTCACTGCCTGCTCACCGAACCCGACGCGCCCGACAAGGTCGTCCACCGCGTGGCCCCGGTGCTCGTCAACGTCCACGCCGAGGACATGCGCCGGCCGGTCCACGAGCATCTCGCCTTCGGGCTCGGAGAGATGAGCTACGGCCCGATCCTGGCCGCCCTTCGCGATATCGAGTACCGCGGTCTGGTCGGCGTGGAGCTGAGCCGGGACAGTCACCGCGCGCCCGAGATGGCCCGGGCCGCCCTCGCCTATCTGCGGGCCGCCGAGCAGGAGGCGGCGTGACCGCAGCGGCCACCCCCACCCTGTTCGATCACGCCCTGAAGAAGGCGATCGACACGCTGGGCGCCTCGGGCGCCGCGGTCTACCTGGGCGACCCCGAACGGCCCGTGCTGAAGCTCGCCGCCGCCGTGGGCCACCGCGCCGCGCACGATGGGCC
>JBKOZA010000473.1:0-1744 GCA_046725675.1 Candidatus Methylomirabilota bacterium | reverse complement strand
GCGCACGGGAGGCCGCGCCCCTCGCGCGGCCACTGCCCGCGGACGGCGTCCACGCTCACTGGCAGACGTGGCTGGCCTCGCTCGTCGCCGCCGGCGGCTGGGAGGTCAACGTGTGCCAGTGCGAGGAGGTCACACGGCGCGAGCTGGTGGAGACGATGCCGCCGCGCTATCTCGTCTGGGACTCGCCGCAGATGCGCGCGCGCAGCGTCGCCACGCTCGCCGGGGACGGGCCGATCAACCAGGACCAGATCAAGCGGCTCACGCGCGCCGGCATGGGCCCCTGCCAGGGTCGGCGCTGTCGCGAGCAGGTCGGGCTGCTGCTCGCCCAGGCGGCCGGGACGTCCATCGATCGCATCCCGCTGCCGACCTTCCGCCCGCCGGTGCGACCACTGCCACTCAACGTGCTGTGGCCGGCCGACGAGCCGGCGGCGATGCGCGAGGACTGGGTCAGCTGGTTCGGCATCCCGACCCAGTTCAGCCCCCACTGGGAAGCGGGCATGGCGATCGACGAGCCGACCGCCCACGCGCGGCTGATCGTGAGCGACGAGTGAGCGACGTCCCGCGGACGGCCGACGTCGTCATCATCGGCGGCGGTGTGCACGGGGCGAGCCTCGCCTATCACCTCGTGCGCAAGAAGGCCGGCCGCGTGCTGCTGATCGAGAAGAAGTTCGTCGCGTCGGGGCCGACCGGCCGCTCCACCGCGCTCGTGCGGCGCTTCTACGCGATGGACTTCTTCACCCGCACCGCCAGCGCGGCGGCCGAGATGTTCCGTCACTGGAAGGACGTGGTCGGCGGCGACGGCGACCCCGGCTTCCAGAAGGTCGGGATGCTGGCGCTGGCCGGGTCCGACACGGCACCCCATCTCCGCCACAACGCGCTGCAGGCGCAGAAGCTCGGAGCGGGCGTCGCGCTCGTGACCCCGGCCGAGGTCAAGGCGCTGGTGCCGGCCATCGCCGTCGACGACGTGGCGCTGGCCTCCTACGAGTCGGAGTCGGGCTATGCCGATCCGTCGTCCACGGCCAACGCGCTGGCCAACCGCGCGCGGGAGCTGGGGGCGACGCTCGTGCAGTGGCGCGAGGTCGAGGCCATCCGCGTGGCCGGCGCCACGGTGACGGGCGTACGTTCGGAGGGGGTCGACATCGACGCGCCCGTCGTGGTCAACTGCGCGGGGCTGTACGCCGATCGCCTGCTGCGGCCGCTCGGCATCGAGGTGTCGATCAGGCCCGAGCGTCATCAGATGTGCTTCTTCCGCCGGCCGAGCGGCTTCGGCGTTCATCCCGCCGTCGCCGACCTCGTGCAGATGACCTACATGCGCCCCGAGCACGGCGACCTCACCATCCACGGCAAGCTCAGCTACGACGAGATCGTCGACCCGGATTCGTGGAACGAGGGCGTCGACGCCGACCAGATCGTGAAGAACGCCGAGCTCATCGCCCACCGCTTCCCGGTGATGGAACACGGTCTGGCCATGGGAGGCTACTCGGGCCTCTACGACGCCACCCCCGATCACCACCCGGTGCTCGGCGCGATCCCCGAGTACACCGGCCTCTTCGCCGACTTCGGCTGGAGCGGCCACGGCTTCAAGCATTCCCCGGTGATCGGCGACATCATGTCCGACCTCATCCTCCTCGGCCGCGCCGACGGCTACGACCTTACCCCCTTCCGCTGGACCCGCTTCCGCGGGAAGGACCTGATACCGAGCGCGCGCTGGAACGCCGCCCCGCACCCCAAGCACCGGCTCTGA
>JBKOZA010000472.1:0-5774 GCA_046725675.1 Candidatus Methylomirabilota bacterium | reverse complement strand
GCGGCTCTGCAACGACTCGGCGCAGCCGGCGATCGTGGCCAGGGGATTGTTCAGCTCGTGGGCGACCCCGGCGGCCAGACGGCCGGCCGTGGTCAGACGCTCCGTCAGCAGCATCTGACGCTCGAGCTGCTTGGCCAGGGTGATGTCTTCCACCAGCACGATCAGGTGCGCGCCGTCGTCGCCACCGGGCAGCGGAGCCGTGGTGAAGCGGAAGCGCTTGGGCTCGCCCGCCACCACCAGCTCCTCTTCGGCGCTGGTGACCTCGTCGGCGGCGAAGGCCTGGCGCAGATACGTCTCGACCTCGGCCGCGCGCTCCGGCGCGACGATGCTGGGGAACGCCGCCCGGGTGGCGGGGTCGCAGCCCAGCGCGCGCGCGCCCTCGCGATTGGCGCGCACGATGCCCAGGGCCGGATCGAGCACGAACACGCCGAGCGGCAGCGTCTCCAGCACGACCTCGACGAAGTGCTTTTGACGGTCCAGCTCGCGCGTGCGCTCGGCGACCATCGTCTCCAGCCCCTCGTAGAGGCGCGCGTGCTCGAGCGCGATGGCGGCCTGATCGGCCAGGGCCACCAGCATCTCCTCTTCGGCCGCCGTGAACTGGTGCACGTCGCGGTGGAAGACCTCGATGACGCCGATCGCGCGGTCGCCGACGCGCAGAGGCGCCGCCAGCAGCGCCCGCAGTCCGCCCTGCTGCGGGAGCTGGCGGAAGCGCACGCGCGGATCGTTGTAGAGATCGGCGCTCTGGCGGGGTCGCAGGTCACGGATGGCGCGGCCGGCGATGCCCTGGCCGACGGCGACGCGCACGCCACGCATGGCTTCCTCGGGGAGGTCGAGGCTCGCCACCAGCCGGAGCTGGTTGGTCGCCGGATCGAGCGTCATGATCCCGCAGGAGGCCACGCCGAGGACGGCCCGGGCCTGCTCCATGATGACTCGCACGGTGCGCTGCGGGTCCAGGCTGGCCGTGACCGTGCGGCCGGCCTCGAACAGCGCGCGGGTCTCCTTGGTGCGCCGGAGACTCTCCTCGAACAGGCGGGCGTTCTGCACCGCGATGCCGGCCTGCTCGGCGAAGGCCTCCAGCACGCGCTGGTGGTGGGCGGAGAAGGCGGCGGCGCGCGTCGAGAACGCCGAGATGACGCCCAAGAGCGCGCCGGCCACCCGCAGGGGCACGCACAGCATCGAGCGGATGCCCTCGCGCTCGTCGGCGTCAGGCCAGGCCGATCGCGGATCGGCCCGGACGTCGTCGACCCGGACGGCCGCACCGCTCTCGGCGCACCGCCCGATGATGCCGTCGCCGACCGGCACCATCAACTCGCGCCACTCGTCGCTCTTGAAGCCGTGGGCGGCGGCGTGGACGAGCCGGCCCCGGCCGTCGAGCAGGCCGATGCCACAGCCGGTGGAGCCGATCAGCGCCGTCACCGAGCGGCTGATCCGATCCAGAACGGAGGGCACGTCCAGCCGCGCGGTGATGAGCTGGCTCGTGCTGTAGAGAGCGGTCAGCTCCTCGGCGCGGCGACGGCTCTCCTCTAGCAGCCGCCGGTGCTCCATGGCCGAGGCCAGGGCGCGGGCCAGGTCGCCGACGATTTCCACGTCGCTGTCGTCGAAGGCGCCGAGCCGGCACGCCGCCAGCATGAGCGCACCGAACACCCGACCCCGGCTCTCGAGGGGCACCATCAGCGCCGAGCGGAAGCCGAGCTCGCCGAGCACCTGCCGGCTCACCTCCGGTACCGTGGGCGCGGCCAGGTCGTCGATGCGGATGGCCGCGCGAGTTGCCACGACCTGCTCCGTCAGCGTGCGGTCCAGCCGCATGCGGCGGTCGCGAGGCGTCACGTTCGGCACCGCCCGCGCCAGGACGTCGATGATCTCGAACTCGGGACGGTCGGGGTCGATCAGTCCCATCGCGAGCGAGTCGAAGTGCACCAGACGCCCGAGACCCTCGGCGAACACGCGGAGGATGTGGTCGACGGGATCGCCGGAGATCAGCAGGCGCGTCACCTCGTTGTGGACCGTCACGCGCAGCATGCGCTGGTGCAGGTGCCACACCCGCTCGACGGCCTCGCCGAGCTCGTGACCGAAGCCGTCGGGGAGCGCGACCGACCGCCGGGGCCGCGCGCGGCCCACGAGCGCGAGCACGCCCCGCGGCTGCGCCGCGGTGCCCAGGGTCGAGCGGTGGACGACGAGCCGTTCACGGCGGGCGCGGCCGAGCACGGCCGTCGCCCGCCGCGCGGCGGCGGGCGATCCACTCACCAGCTCGCGCATGGCGGCGGAGGCGCCAGCGGGCCCTCCGGCCACCACGACGACCGACTCGCCGCGAGGCGGCCGGAACGACAGCGCGCCGGCGCTGGCCCCGGTCAGGCGAACGAGACGGCGCAGGGTGAGGTGCAGGCCTTCCTCGAGCGTCGCCGCGGTGGCCAGGGGGGTCAGCGCGTCCGGGACGACGCCGGATCTCATGGCGGCGTGAGGACGCGGCCGGGCAGGCTACCGGTGTGCTCGCCGTCCTTGATCACGGGGCTCCCGTTGACGAGCACGTGCTCGATGCCGACCGGATAGCGGTGGGGATCCTCGTAGGTCGCCTGGTCGGCGACACGCCTGGCGTCGAAGACGACCAGGTCGGCGCGGGCACCGACGCGGATCACGCCGCGGTCGCGGAGTCCGAGTCGCCGCGCGGGCAGCCCGGTCATCTTGTGCACGGCCCCCGGCAGCGAGAGCACTCGCTGCTCGCGAGCGTACTCGCCCAGCACCCGGGGGAAGGTCCCGTAGCTGCGCGGATGCGGTTTGCCGGCGCTCATCTCGCCGCTCGTCGCCAGCGCCGAGCCGTCGGAGCCGATCATCACGTGCGGATGGCTCAGGGCGCGGCGCAGATCGGCCTCGTCGAGCTGGAACAGGATCATCGAGGCCACGCCCTCGGCGTCGCGGAGGAGCTCGAAGACCGCCTCCAGCGGATCGAGCCGGCGGGCCGAGGCGATCTCGTCGATGCGCCGTCCCTCGGCGTCCTTGCGCTTGGGGCACCACGCGATCATCACGTTGTCCCAGCCGACGCGGTCGAGCAGGCTCTGGCCGGCGACAGGCGGCGCCTCCAGCTCCTTGCGGATGCGCCCGCGCGTGGCCGGCTCCTCGAGCCGGGCCAGCATCGCGTCCACGCCGCCCTCCAGCACCCAGTCGGGCAGCAGCGTCCGCAGCGACGTGCTCGACGCGGTGTAGGGATAGACGTCGCCCATCACGTCGAGCCCCTCGGCCCGCGCGGCGTCGATCAGGTCCAGCACCTCGGCAACCTTGCCCCAGTTCGGACGTCCAGCCGCCTTCACGTGACTGATCTGCACCGGGAGATCGCCCTCGCGACCGATGCGGATGGCCTCGCTCACCGCGGCCAGCAACGTCGCCCCCTCGCCGCGGATGTGGCTGGCGTAGAAGCCGCGCTGCCGCGCGGCCACCCTGGCCAGCGCCACGATCTCCTCCGTCGCCGCGTACGAGCCGGGGGCATAGATCAGCCCGGTGGACAGGCCCCAGGCTCCCTCCTCCATGGCGTCACCGAGCATGCGCTGCATCGCGGTCAGCTCGGCGGGCGTGGGGGCACGCCGGGCGAATCCCATGGCGGCCACGCGGAGCGTGCCGTGGCCGACGAGCTGGACGACGTTGAGCGCGGTGCCGCCGCGGTCGAACGCCGCCAGGTAGTCGCCGACCGAGCGCCAGGAGAAATCCATCCCGGTGGGCACGTAGAGCGCGAAGCGGCGCATCTCTTCGAGGAACGTGGTGGAGGTGGGCGCCGGCGAGAATCCGCAGTTGCCGACCACCTCGGTGGTGACACCCTGCCGGATCTTCGACTCGGCGCGCCGGTTGCCCCACAGTCGCCAGTCGGAGTGCGAGTGCATGTCGATGAAGCCGGGCGCTAGCACGCGGCCGGAGGCGTTGAGCACGCGGGCGGCGCGCTCCCGCGACAGGTCGCCGACGAGCGCGATGCTCTCGCCGCGAATGCCTACGTCGGCGCGGTTCCCGGCGCTGCCGGTGCCGTCCATCACCAGGGCCCCCTCGATCTTGAGATCGAGCATCTCGCTCATGCGGGGGGCCGCGCGGTAAAGCCGAGGACGCGCTCACACCAGGTGGCCGCGCCGAGCAATCGCGCGATGCCGCCGGGCGCCTGGATGAGCTGGACGGCCAGCGGAAGGCCGGTGCCGTCGAGGCCGGTCGGCAGCGTGATCGACGGCACCCCGGCCGAGCTCCACGGCGCGCAGAGCGAAGCGTCGCCGGTCCAGCCGAGACCGGCCGGGGCCGGACCCGGCGCCGTCGGTGACAGCAGGGCGTCGTGCGCCTCGAGCAGCGGGATCATCGCCTCGCGAAAGGCCAGCCGCGCGCGGTTGGCCACGACGTACTCGGTGGCCGGTCGCCGCAGGCCGCGCGCCACCATCTCCGCCGTGCCGGGGCCGTAGTCGGCGGCGTACTTGGCAAACATCGGCTGGTGATAGGCGGCGGCCTCGGCCTCGAGGACCACCTGGCCGGCGGCGTGGATCTCGGCGTAGGCGGCCGGCAGCACGAGCTCGGCGACGCGCGCCCCGGCGTCGGCGAAGCGCTGGACGACGGCGTCCAGGTGCCGGCGCAGATCAGGCTCGGCGCGCTCGAAGAGCTGGCGACCGACGGCCAGCCGCGGGGACCGCACGTCGAGGGGCTCGATGACGCGCTCGGCGAGCACGGCCAGCACGAGCGCCGCGTCGGTGACCGAGCGCGCGAAGGGGCCCACGTGGTCCAGCGACCACGCCAGGGGCACGGCGCCGTCGACGGGCACGAGCCCGTGCGGCCCTTTGAGGCCCACGACGCCGCAGAAGGCGCCCGGACGCAGGATCGAGCCCACGGTCTGGGAGCCGATCGCCCCCGGGACCATCCGGGCGGCGACCGCGGCGGCCGAGCCAGAGGACGAGCCGCCGGGCGTGTGGGCGTGGTTCCAGGGGTTCCGCGTCGGCGCCGGATCGCGGTACGCGAACTGGGTCGTGTGCGTCTTGCCGAGGACGATCGCCCCGGCCGCGCGCAGCCGGCTCACGGCGCCGCAGTCCCGCGACGGCCGGGTGTGGGCGAACGCCGCCGCGCCCGCGGTGGTCGGCAGGCCGGCCACGTCGAAGATGTCCTTGATACCGAGCGGCACGCCGTGCAACGGCCCGCGCAGACGGCCGGCGCGCGCCTCGGCGTCGCGCTCGCGGGCGGCGGCCAGCGCGCCGTCGCCGTCGACGTGCGCCCAGGCCTGCAGCTCCGGCTCCAGTGCGCGCACGCGGGCCAGGCACGCCTCGACGAGCGCCACCGCCGAGCAGGCGCCGCGGCGGATGCCGTCGGCGGCCTCGATCACGCCGAGATCGGTCAGGGATTCAGCGGACGGCATCGAGCACCTCGGCGACGACCTCGAAGCGGCCGAAGGAGGGCATGAGATAGGCGCCGGCATAGCGGCGACGTACCTCGTGGACGAGCGACTGGGCCAGCTCGATCCCCGTCCGCAGGGCGCGGTCGCCGGCGTCCCGCAGGCGGCCGCGAACGGCGTCCGGAATCGTGATGCCCGGGACCTCGTTGTGCAGGAACTCGGCGTGGCGGAAGCTGTGCAGCGGCAGAATGCCGACCAGCACCGGCACCGGTGAGCCGCCGGCCCGCTCGAGGAAGCGCTCGAGCGGCGCCAGATCGTACACGGGCTGCGTTTGCACCCAGCAGGCGCCGGCCTGCACCTTGCGGTGAAACCGCTCGACCTCCCGGTCGACGTCCTCCGCGCTGGGATTCAGCGCCGCGCCGATGCAGAAGGCCGTCGG
>JBKOZA010000471.1:0-1252 GCA_046725675.1 Candidatus Methylomirabilota bacterium | reverse complement strand
GAGCCATCGCCGTCGTCATCGCCTCGTTGCTCGCGGCCGGGTGCGCCACCACCGGGACCCCGGCCGACAACACCGCCCACGCGGAGCTGCGCAACGCCGGCGGACAGGTCGTCGGCACCGCCACGCTCACCCAGGTGGGCAGCGCCGTGCGCGTCGTGCTCGAGGCCCAGGGGCTCCCGCCCGGGGTCAAGGGCGTGCACATTCACGCGGTCGGCAAGTGCGATCCGCCAGACTTCACGACGGCGGGCAGTCACTTCAATCCGCAGGGCCGTCAGCACGGCGCGCTGAACCCGCAGGGGCCGCACGCCGGTGACCTGCCGAACATCACGATCGCCCCCGACGGCAAGGGACGGCTGGAGAGCACGACGCAGCTGGTGACGCTGCTGACGGGACCGACCTCGGTCTTCGACGCCGACGGCAGCGCGATCGTCGTGCACGCGGCGCCCGACGACTTTCGCACCGACCCGACCGGCAACTCCGGGGCGCGGATCGCCTGCGGCGTGATCGTGAAGAAGTAGGACTCCGTCAGCGGCCGGGCAAGGCCCTCGGCGCGGGACCGACGTAGTCGGCCCGGGGCCGAATGAGACGGTTGTCGGCGTACTGCTCCAGGGCGTGGGCGCACCAGCCGGCGACGCGTCCGACGGCGAAGATCGACGTGCAGAGGTCGGCCGGGATGCCCAGCGCGTCGTAGACGACGGCCGAGAAGAAGTCGACGTTCACGGGTAGGTTCGTGCGCGCCCGCATCGCGTCGTACACGCGCTCGGCGACCTCGAAGAGCCGCTGCCGCCCCGTCGCCTCTGCCATCGACTTGGCCATGCCGCGGAGCACACGGGCGCGCGCGTCGTCCACGCGGTAGACCCGGTGGCCGAAGCCGGGCACGCGGCTCTTGGGGTCGGATCGCTCCTGCCGGCTGAGCCCGCCGCGCCGCCCGAGTCGGCCCTCCACGAACGCCTCGGCGCGGGCCGGGTCGCCGATCTCGTGCAGCATCACCAGCACGTCCTCGTTGGCGCCGCCGTGGCTGGGACCCTTCAACGTGGCGATGGCCGCCACGATGGCGGCGTGCAGGTCGGCCCGCGTCGCCACCGCCACCCGCGTGGCGAACGTCGAGGCGTTGAACTCGTGGTCGGCGTGCAGGGTGAGGATGACGTCGAGCACCCGCGCCACCTCGGCGGCCGGCGCGCGGCCCTCGAGCAGATTGAGGAACCACGCCGCGTGCGAGCCGTCGGTGTCGGCCGTCACTGGCTCACGCCCG
>JBKOZA010000470.1:0-5265 GCA_046725675.1 Candidatus Methylomirabilota bacterium | reverse complement strand
GGCGCTCGGCCACAGCAGGAAGAGGTCCTGCTCGATGTCGGCGCCGCTCCGGTTCGCCGGCACGTCGACCGAGAAGAGCACGTCGACCGCGATGTTGCCCAGCGCCGGCGTGACGAAGGCCTGGACGAAGAGCGGCCCGATCTCGAATCGGGGGTCCGGCTTCGAGGCCAGGAAGAGCTGGGCGTGGGTGACGTCCGGCGCCGCCAGCCACAGCAGCGCGGCCAGCCCCCACGCCCGGGCGGTCATCCGAGCTTCACGGGCGTGAAGTCCCGCGCGACGTGCTCCTCGATCGGCAACCGCTTCTTGATCACGCCGTGCTCGAGCAGCGTGTCCTGCATCGAGCGGAGCGCTTCCAGGCTGACGGTGCCGTCGTGCGACATCAGGCTGCCGGAGATCTTGTGGGCGCCCAGCACGGCCTCGGCGCTCCAGCCGATCTTCTTGGCGATGATCTCGGCGGCGTCGGCGGTCTGGTCGGTCATGAAGCGGATCGCCGCGAACAATCCCTTCATCACCTTGCGGATGTCGTCACCCTGCTTCTTGATCCCGTCCTCGGAGGCGTACTGGATCTGGCTGATCCAGCGGGCCGTCACCTTGTCCATTCGCATCAGAACCTTCGACTTGCCGGCCAGCTGGGTGACGGCGCCGCCGTCACCCCACACGAACGCGTGGATCTCCTTGCGGGCCAGCGCGGCCAGCTGGGCGTCGAGGCCGCCGAGGCCGACGATCTTCACGTCCTTGTCGGGGTCCCAGCCCTGCTGCTTGGCCACCATCCGCGCGAAGACCCAGGTGGTGGCCCCGACCGAGGTGACCCCGATCGCCTTGCCCTTGAGGTCGCCGACGCCCTGGACGTCGGGGGCGACGTTGAGCGTGAAGTGATTGCCCTCGGTGTGCGTGGCCACCATCTTGAGCGGCATGCCGGCCTCGCGGAACACGAGGATGTCGGTGCTGCCGGCGGCGCCCAGGAGGATCTCGCCCGCGATGACCGCCTTCACGAGGTTGGGGCCGCCGCGGAACGGCACGAACTCGACGTTGAGGTTCTCGGTGCGGAAGAAGCCCTTCTCGACGGCGACGATGAATGGTCCGGCCAGGGCGTAGTCGCCGAGGACGGCGGTGCCGATCTTCACCGACGTCTGGGCCCGCGCGACGAGGGGCCGACCACCGACGACGAGCAGCCCGGAGGCGGTGGCCAGGAAGTGACGCCGGCTGATCGAGGGCATGCCTAGCTCTCCTTGCGAGCGCGCGCGGGGGGCGCGTCGCTTGACATCGTTCCGTTTATTCCATACGTTAGGCCGCACCCTCGATGAGCGACGGCCGACACCCGCGATCGTACAACCACCGCGGCGCCTTTCACAATCGACGGTGAATCGCGCGCCCGTCACCTACCGGACCGCCGAGGGGGTCGCGTGGATCACGCTGGATCGGCCGTCCGTGCTCAACGCGCTCGACACCGAGCTGGCCGCCACGCTGGCCGATCACGCCGAGGCCGCGGCCGCCGATGACGAGGTGTACGCGGTCGTGGTGCGCGGGAGCGGTCGGGCCTTCTGCTCGGGGATGGACCGCACCGCGCTGGCCGCCGGCGCGATCGGCGAGGCGTTCTACCGGCACTGGATCCGGGCGCTGAACTGCCTGGAGGACATGACCAAGGTCTCCCTGGCGGTGCTGCACGGCTACTCGATCGGCGGCGGCCTGCAGCTCGCGCTCGCCTGCGACGCCCGCCTGGCTGCGGCCGACGCGACCCTGGGGCTCGGGGCCTCCCGACACGGCATCATCCCGGACGGCGCCGTGCTGCGCCTGGCCCGCATCGTCGGCCTCGGCCGCGCCAAGGAGCTGGCGCTCTTCAACGAGGACGTGACGCCGGCGGCCGCGCTGGCCATGGGCCTCGTCACCTGGGTGTGCCCGGCGGCCGAGCTGGAGTCGACGTTGGCGGGTCTGCTGGAGCGGCTGCGGTACCAGGCGCCGACCGCCAACGCCCACATCAAGCGGCTCCTCCACGACTCGTTCCACCGCGATCCGCGCGCGGCCGTGGAGGACGTGCTGGCCGCCCAGCGCGACTGCATGCAGTCGTGGGAGACGCTGGAGGCCAATCGCGCCTGGCAGGAGAAGCGCGAGCCCGTCTTCCACCCGCGCCCACCTCGTCCAGTGACCGGGCGAGCGGAGCCACGCCGCTTCTCGAACAGGCCACCCACGTCCTGAGCCGGTCTGGCGCTCCTATACCATGGACGTCATCCTGGAGACGCGCGGCCTGACAAAGGAGTTCCGGGGCTTCGTCGCCGTCCGGAACGTCGATCTGCGCGTTCGCCGCTCCACGATCCATGCGCTGATCGGACCCAACGGCGCCGGCAAGACCACCTGCTTCAACCTCCTCACGCACTTCCTCACGCCCACCGCCGGTCGCATCCTGTTCAACGGGCGTGACATCACCGGCGGCCGGCCGGCCGACATCGCCCGGCTCGGTCTGGTGCGCTCGTTCCAGATCTCGGCGGTCTTCCCGCACCTGACCGTCCTCGAGAACGTGCGGATCGCCTTGCAGCGGCGGCGCGGGCACTCGTTCGACTTCTGGCGGTCCGAGCGCGCCTTGGAGGGGCTGAACGGCCGCGCGCGCGAGCTGATCGACGCGGTCGGGCTCACGCGCTTCGCGACCACGCCCGCCGTCGAGCTGTCCTACGGCCGCAAGCGCGCGCTGGAGATCGCCACCACCCTGGCCCTCGACCCCGAGATGCTGCTCCTCGACGAGCCGACGGCCGGGATGGCCCACGACGACGTCGGGCGGATCTCGGCGCTGATCAAGCAGGTGGCGGCCAACCGGACCGTGTTGATGGTGGAGCACAATCTCAGCGTGGTCGAGCACCTGTCGGATACGATCACCGTGCTCGCGCGGGGCGAGGTGCTGGCCGAGGGGGACTATCAGCACGTCTCCCGCGACCCGCAGGTCGTCCAGGCCTACATGGGGGCGCCCGGTGCCTGAACCGCTGCTGGCCGTGCGCGACCTGCACGCGTGGTACGGCGAGTCGCACGTCCTGCACGGCGTCGACTTCGACGTCTTCCCCGGCGAGGTGGTCACGCTGCTCGGCCGGAACGGGGCCGGCAAGACCACCACGCTGAAATCGATCATGGGCATCGTGCGCACGCGCACCGGCTCCGTGCGGTTCGGCGCCGCCGAGCTGATCGGCGCGCCCTCCAACCTGGTGGCCCGGCTGGGGATCGCGTTCTGCCCGGAGGAGCGCGGCATCTTCGCCAGCCTCGACGTCGAGGAAAACCTGCTGCTGCCGCCTCGCGTGCAGCCGGGCGGGCTGAGCCGGGAGGCAATCTTCGAGCTGTTTCCGAATTTGCGCGAGCGGCTGCGCAGCCCCGGCACCCGGCTGTCGGGCGGTGAGCAACAGATGCTGGCCATCGGCCGCATCCTCAGAACCGGCGCCCGGCTGCTGCTGCTGGACGAGCCGACCGAGGGCCTGGCGCCGGTGATCGTCCAGCAGATCGGACGCACGATCGCCCGCCTCAAGGCCGAGGGCTTCACGATCCTGCTCGTCGAGCAGAACTTCCACTTCGCCGCCACGGTGGCCGATCGGCACTACATCGTCGAGCACGGCCGAGTGGTGGACCTCATTCCCAACGCACAGCTGGGCGCCAGCATGGACAAGCTGCACGAGTACCTCGGCGTCTAGGCCGCCCCTCACCCTCACCGCAAGGAGCTGACGCCCATGGTGACGACTCGCGTGCTGGTGCTGACCCTGATTGCGGTCGCGGCGGCGGTTCCGGCCGCGGCCCAGATCTCCGACGGCATCGTCAAGATCGGCGTCCTCAACGACCAGTCCAGTCTCTACGCGGACCTGGCCGGGCAGGGCTCGGTGGTCGCCGCCCGCATGGCGGTGGAGGACTACGGCGCCGACAAGAAGGGCCTGAAGGTCGAGATCGTCGCCGCCGACCATCAGAACAAGGCCGACGTCGGCTCGCAGATCGCGCGCCAGTGGTACGACGCCGACAAGGTCGACCTGATCATCGACGTCCCGAACTCCGGGGTGGCCCTGGCCGTGAACCAGATCACCCGCGACAAGGCCAAGGCGTTCATCGTGTCGTCGGCGGCGACGTCCGACCTGACCGGCAAGGCCTGCTCGCCCAACACCGTGCACTGGACGTACGACACCTGGGCGCTGGCCAACGGCACCGGCAACGCGGTGGTGAAGACCGGCGGAGACACCTGGTTCTTCATCACCGCCGACTACGCCTTCGGGCACGCGCTGGAGCGCGACGTCGAGGCGGTGGTGCTCAAGAACGGCGGCAAGGTGCTGGGCAAGGTCCGCCATCCGCTGAACACCCAGGACTTCTCCTCGTTCCTGCTGCAGGCCCAGGCCTCCAAGGCCAAGATCATCGGGCTCGCCAACGCCGGCGGCGACACCACCAACGCCATCAAGCAGGGAGCCGAGTTCGGCATCGTCAAGGGTGGCCAGACCTTCGCCGGCCTGCTGGTCTTCATCACCGACGTCCACGCGCTGGGCCTGGACAAGGCCCAGGGCCTCACGTTCACCGAGACGTTCTACTGGGACCTGAACGACAAGACCCGCGCGTTCGCCAAGCGCTTCGCCGAGCGCAACCGCGGCATCCACCCCACGATGATCCACGCCGGGGTCTACGCGGGCACGCTGCACTACCTCAAGGCCGTCGAGGCCCTCAAGAGCGACGACGGCACCAAGGTCATCGCCCGTATGAAGGAGATGCCGACCGACGATCCGTTGTTCGGCAAGGGCACGATCCGCCCCGACGGCCGCAAGATCCACCCGGCCTACCTGGTCGAGGTCAAGAAGCCGGCCGAGTCCAAGTACGCTTGGGACTACTACAAGATCCGCGCGACCATTCCGGCCGAGCAGGCCTTCCGCCCCCTGGACCAGGGCGACTGCCCGCTCGTCAAGAAGTAGGGGATCCGAGCGGGAGCGCGGGGTGACGCTCTTCGGGGTGCCCACGCAGGCGCTGTTCGGTCAGCTGCTGATCGGGTTGATCAACGGCGCGTTCTACGCGCTGCTGAGCCTCGGGCTCTCGGTGATCTTCGGCCTGCTCAACATCATCAACTTCGCCCACGGCGCCCAGTACATGATGGGCGCCTTCGCCGCGTACTTCTGCCTGCAGTGGGTCGGGCTCGGCTACTGGTGGTCGCTGCTGATCGCGCCCGTCGCGGTCGGCCTGATCGGGATCGCCATCGAGCGCACCATGCTCAAGCCGCTCTACCACCTGGATCACCTCTACGGACTGTTGCTGACGTTCGGCGTGGCCCTG
>JBKOZA010000469.1:0-1072 GCA_046725675.1 Candidatus Methylomirabilota bacterium | reverse complement strand
CCAGCGACTGGTCGATCGCATTCGCGTAGGTGCGCGGTAGCACGGCCGGATCGTCCCCGGCCGCGCGCAGCGCCTCGCGAATCCTGGGATCGCACAGGTACGCGAAGCTCACGTCGTCCAGCTGCAGATACCGGCAGCCGGCCGCGGCCAGGTGAGCGATGGCCACGCGGTAGGCGGCGGCCGCGTCCACCCACAGCTCGGCGAGGTCCGGGTACGGCTCGCGCGAGATCGCCCGGCGCCCTCCGCGCAGGTGCAGCATCGCGGGAGCGGGCAGGGTGAACTTCGGCACCGCGGTGGCGATCGACTTCAGGAACGCGAAGTGGTCGGTCATGATCGGTCCCGGGCAGCGCACCCTGCCGGTGACCGTCGGCATCGGCGGCACGTCCTCGGCGTCGAACTTCACGCCGGCGACGGGAGCCACGCCCACCCCGTCGAGCTGGCGCAGGAAATCCAGGTGCCAGAAGTCGCGGCGGAACTCGCCGTCGGTCACGACCGGCAGACCGAGGGACTCCTGCCGGCTCAGCGCGGCCCGGATGCAGCGGTCCTCGATCTCACGGAGCTGAATCGGTGAGAGCGCGCCGGCCCGGGCCCGGGCGCGAGCCTGGAGCAGCTCGGGCGGACGGAGCAGGCTGCCGACCTGCTCGGCGCGGAACGGCGGGACGGTCGTCGCCATGCCTGTCTCCTCGGCCGCCACTATGCATTCGACAACCGCGTGGAGGAAAGCGATCATCTCGGCGGAGGCGCCCATGCGCACGCAAGCCGAGAGAGCCACAGCCTTCCGCGCGCTCCACGCGCGGCCCGGGGCGTTCGTGATCCCGAACCCGTGGGACGCCGGCACCGCCCGGATCCTGGCGGCGCTGGGGTTCGAGGCACTGGCCACGACCAGCCTGGGGCTCGCGAACAGCCTGGGTCGACCCGACGGCGCCAACGCCGTGAGCCGGCGCGAGGTGCTCGACAACTGCCGGGCCATCGCCACCGCGACGGACCTGCCGGTCAATGCCGACCTGGAGAACGGCTACGCCCACGAGCCGCGCGCGGCCGCCGAGATGATCCGCCTCGCGGCCGAGGCCGG
>JBKOZA010000468.1:0-16096 GCA_046725675.1 Candidatus Methylomirabilota bacterium | reverse complement strand
CGGGTAGCCGACGCGCACGCGGAGCAGGAACCGGTCGAGCTGCGACTCCGGCAACGCGTGCGTCCCCTCGTACTCCAGCGGGTTCTGCGTGGCCAGCACCATGAAGGGCCGGGGCAGCGGGTGCGTGGAGTGATCGAGCGAAACCTGCGCCTCGTTCATGGCCTCGAGCAAGCTCGACTGCGTCTTGGGCGTCGTCCGGTTGATCTCGTCGGCGAGAACGATGTTGGTGAAGAGCGGCCCCGGCTTGAACACGAAGTCCCCGCGGTCCGGCTTGTACACCATCACGCCGAGGATGTCGGACGGCAGCATGTCGGAGGTGAACTGGATGCGCTGGAAGCCGCCCCCGATCGAGCGAGCCAGGGCGGCCGCCAGCGTGGTCTTGCCGACGCCGGGTACGTCCTCGATGAGCAGGTGCCCGCGGGCGAGCAGACCGATGACCGCTAGACGGATGACCTCGGGCTTGCCGACGAGCGCCAGGGAGACGTTGTCTTCGAGACGGCGGATCAGATCGAGCGCGCGGACCATTGATCGATCATACTGTACCGGGGCGGCGCTTCCGAACAGCTAGCGACACTCCGCCTACCTGCCCGAGGCCGTTGTCTTTGCTGCCGCCCACATCGCCGACACGGCTGCCCGGGCCCGTCGGCCGGGGGCACCACTCAGCGTGCCGCGCGCAAGCGCTCCGGACGTAGTGGCAGGCCGGTGACGCCCACGCCCAGCGGCCGCACGGCATCGGCCACCGCGTTGGCGAGGGCGGCCGGCGCGCCGATCGTGCCCCCCTCGCCCATGCCCTTGACGCCGCCCGGCGTGAGCGGAGACGGAGTTTCGAGATGGCCGATCTCGAGCGCGGGGACGTCGTCGGCGCGCGCCAGCGCGTAGTCGAGCAGCGTGGCCGTGAGCAGCTGGCCCTCGCCGTCGTAGAGGAGTGATTCCAGCAGCGCCTCGCCGAGCCCCTGGACCACCGCGCCGTGGATCTGGCCCTCGACGATCGTGGGGTTGACCACGGGCCCGCAGTCTTCCACGACCACGTAGCGCTGCACGCGCACGCGGCCCGTCGCGGCGTCCACCTCGACGGCCGCCACGTGAACGGCGCCCGAGAACGTGGGCCCGGGCGGATCGAAGGAGACCGTGGCCGACAGTCCCGGGTCGACGTCGTCCGGTAGGCCACCGGGAGGCGGCGAGTAGGCCAGACGCGCCAGCTCCGTCATGTCGATCGCGCGGTCCGGGAAGCCACGCACATGGGCCCGGCCGCCCTCCAGGACGATGTCGTCAGTCGCGGCCTCCAGCCGGTGGCCCGCCAGCGCGCTCAGTCGGGCGCGCACCCGCTCGGCAGCGACGACGACGGTCCCGCCGATCGCGACGGCGCCCCGGCTGCCGAAGGTGCCGGCGCCGGGCGGGACCACCGCGGTGTCGGCCGGCACGAGCCGCACGCGCTCCAGCGCCACGCCGAGCCGGTCGGCGACGACCTGCGCCACCGTGGTGGCGTGACCCTGGCCCTGCGAGGGAAAGCTCAGCGCGCAGCGGACCGCGCCGTCGGGATCCATCGTGACGGTCGCCGCCTCCAGCGCCCGTACGTCCTCCATGCCGCGGCGCCGGAACACCTCGGAGCCCATGCCGGTGTACTCCGTGTAGCACGCGACGCCGACGCCGACGAGGCGGCCGGCCGCGCGCGCCCGCTGCTGTTCACGTCGCAGGTCGTCGTAACCGGCCAGCGCAAGCGCGTGCTCCAGGGCCTTGGGATAGTCCCCGCTGTCGTAGGTCATCCCGCTCGCCGACGTGAAGGGATAGCCGTCGCGCGCGATGAAGTTACGGCGCCGGATCTCCGCGGGATCGACCTGCAGTCGCGCGGCCAGCAGGTCGAGCAGCCGCTCCATGACGAAGGCGCCCATCGTCATGCCCACGCCCCGATAGGCGCCCAGCGGCGGCTTGTGCGTGGCGACCGCGAGCGCCTCGTACTCGTAGGCCTCGACCCGATAGGGCCCGGGCAGGATCGCCGCGCTGCCGAGCGGCTCCAGCGCCGCCGTGAGGGGGTAGATGTGATAGGCGCCGGCGTCGGAGATCACGCGGGCCCGCAGGCCGCGGACCACGCCGTCGCCATCGGCCGCCAGCTCGACGTCCACGCGCTGCTCGCGCGCGTGGGCGGCCGACGTCAACTGCTCGCGGCGCTCCTCGACCCACTTCACCGGGCGACCGAGCAGCCGGGCCAGCGCCGCGACCGCCACGTCCTCCACGAAGACGTGGGTCTTCAGCCCGAAGCCGCCACCGACGTCGGGCGCCATCACCCGGACCCGCGTCTCCTCGAGGGCCAGCGCGCTCGCCAGCGTCGAGCGAAGCACGGAGGGAACCTGCGTCGAGGCCCACACGGTCAGCGCGTCGCCGTCCCAGTCGGCCACGATGCCGCGCGGCTCCATCGGCACCGCCGCGACCCGGCCGTGGGTGAAGCGCTCCCGCAGCACGACCGGCGCGCGGGAGAACACCCCGTCGACGTCACCGTGGCGCCCACCCCGGCGGACGAGCACGCGCCCGGCGGCCAGGGCGTCGTCCGCGGTCACCACGGCCGGCCGGGGCTCGTACGCCACCCGCACCAGCTCCCGCGCGTCGGCGGCGACGTAGGGTGTGGACGCCACGATCGCCGCGACCGCCTCGCCACAGTAGCGGACCTCGCCGACGGCCAGCGCGGGCCACTCGGTCGGCGTGAAGCCGCCACCGACCAGCCGAGGCGCCAGCGGCCGGACCCAGCCGTGCAGCTCCTGGGCGGTGATCACCGCCGCCACGCCGGGCAGCGCGCGGGCCGGGGCCGCGTCGACGGAGACGATGCGCGCGTGGGCGTGGGGGCTGCGCACGAAGGCGACCGCGAGCATGCGCGGCAGGACGACGTCGTCGAGATACCGACCGGAGCCGCGCAGCAGTCGCGGGTCTTCCAGCCGCTTCACCCGCTGGCCGGTGTAGCGGATGCCGGGGGCTATCGCGCGCCCTTGATCCGCGGCAGCACCTCGCCGGCGATGAGCTCGAGTTGCTCGAGACCCCAGTTCAGCGGGTTCAGCACGACGTAATCGACGCCACCGTCGAGCGCGGCGACGCGGGCGCTGATGCGGTCGGCGACCTCCTCGGCGGTCCCGAGCAGGTAGTACGTCTTCCAGTAGTCCAGGTCCATGCCGGAGTAGACCTTGAAGTGCGGCGCCGCCGACTCCGGCCGCTCGCCCGGCCTGAGCACCCACACGAAGTTCGAGTACACGCGGCCGATGCGGGCGGGATCGCGACCGTACTCCCGCGCGAAGCGCTGGACCTTGGCCCAGTCGCTCGTGACCATCTCCGGCGTGGCCGACGAATGCGGCACCCAGGTGTCGGCGTAGCGGGCCACCCGCCGGAGCACGGGGTCGATGTTCGGCACGGTCTGGCCGTAGACCTTCTCGGACGGCTGGGTGCCGCCGCCGATCCAGATCGGCGGGTGCGGCGACTGCAGCGGCTTGGGATCGACCGTCACGCCGCGCACCCGGTAGTACTTCCCCTCGTACGTCACGTTGTCCCCGGCCCACAGCGCCTTCAGCAGCTCGATCGCCTCGCTGGTACGAGGCCCGCGCTCGCGATAGGGCACGCCCATGAGCCCGAACTCCTCCTCGTGCCAGCCGACCCCGAGACCGAGGATGGTGCGGCCGCCCGCCAGCACGTCGAGCGTCGCCCACTCCTTGGCGAAGTACACCGGGTTGCGCAGCGGCAGCACGAGCACCATGGTGCCGAGCCGGATCGTGCGGGTCACGCCGGCCAGCGCGGCCAGGGTGGTCATCGCCTCCAGCCACGTGCAGGCATACGCGGGCGGCGTCAGCAGCAGGTGATCGATCGTCACCGCGCAGTCGAAGCCGAGGTCCTCGGCCCGGCGCAGGTAGCGGCCCATCTCGGGCAGCGTCGCCGTGCGCGTACCCTGCGCGAAGCTGGGGATGCGCAGCCCGTACTTCATCTCAGCCTCCTGGAACGTCGATCATGGACGACTGCACGCGCTTGACGCCGGCGCCGGTCATGTCTTGCCACGACTTGGCCAGCGAGCCGCCGGCATCGATGCCGCGCGTCGCGTCCTCGATGACGGTGGCCGCGAACCCGCCCTTGCGCGCGTCGAGGGCGGACCACGCCACGCAGAAGTCGGTGGCGAGACCGACCAGGAACACCCGCTGCAGTCCGCGCTCCTTGAGGTAGCCGGCCAGGCCGGTCGGCGTCTTGCCGTCGGCCTCGACGAACGCCGAGTAGGAGTCGATGTGCTTGCGGTAGCCCTTGCGAATGATCAGCTCGGCGTGCGGGATCGCGAGGGCCGGATGCAGGTTGGCGTCGGCCGTGCCCTGCACGCAGTGGTCCGGCCACAGCACCTGGGTGCCGTACGGCAGTGAGACCGTCTCGAACGGTTTCTTGCCGGGATGGCTCGACGCGAACGAGATGTGGCCGGGCGTGTGCCAGTCCTGCGTGAGCACGACGTGCTCGAAGGCGCGCGCCAGGCGGTTGATCAGCGGCACGATCTGATCGCCGCCGCCCACCGGCAGCGTCCCCCCCGGCACGAAAGCGTTCTGGACGTCCACCACGAGCAGCACGTCCTGCGCGCCCGGTGTGATCCTGGTGGACTGCGCCGACGCCGGCGAGCTCAATCCGGTGACCGGCGCGGTGACGGCGGCGCCCCCCAACGATCCATGGGCATCCTCCTGAGGCTCAACGGAGCCCGTCGTCCTTCTTCGCCTCGTCCTTCGTCAATCCGCCGATGCGCGCGTGCAGGCGGCCGCCGTCGGTCACGACGACGGCCAGCACGATCTCGTCGCCTCGCGGCGCGTCGGGCAGCCGGACCTCCATCGCATCGTAGTGCGTTCGGACGAACGCGGCGTCCTTGAAGTGCAGCGGCACGTCGATCGCGGTCCCGGGCCCTCCCAGCTTCTTGGCCGACGGGATGATCGCCTTGCCGCCGCCCACCGACGCCCGCAGGGGCGCCCCCAGCTTGGGGTGCAGCAACGCCGCCGCGTGCTCGTACTCCCCGCGCTCGCCCACGATGGCCGCCTTACCGTACGACTCGGCCGGGGTCCCGAGCGCCTCCGTCGCCTGCTTGGCCAGGAGCGCGCCGAGCTCCTCGCCGGCGTCGATCAACGGCGTGAGGTCCTCGACGAATCGCCCCGCGAACGGGTTCTCGAGCACGGCGACCGCCGCCACCTTGCGCAGGGGCCGCTTGGCCTCCCGGCCACCGTCGCTGAAGATCTCCTCCACGATCGTGACGAGCTTGCGGATCTTCGTCATGTCCACCACCGTTCTCTTGGCCGGGCCGTCCCGCTCCCGGAGGCCCGCGGGCGTCCCGGCCTCACGTCCGATGAAACACCAGTCCGTCGAGCAGCTTGGGATAGAAGTGCGTCGATTTCTGCGGCAGCAGCTCACCGCCCCGCACGACGGCCTGCAGCTCGGCCGGCGTGGTGGGGGCGATCAGGAACGCGGCGTGGTAACGCCCCTGGCGGACCGCGCGTACGGCCTCGTCCCGATCCGCCGTGTACTCCACGTGGCTCCCGGCCTCGAGCATCGCGGCGTCGATGCCGAGCAGTGGTCGCAGCAGCCCCTCGTGGAGCACGGACACCGCCAGCCGGCGCCACGCCGCCGACGTGCCCTCCGGCCACGCGATGTCGCCGGCGGCGGCCGCGCGCAGCTCGAACACCGCCGACTCGCCGCCGGCCACCACGCCGATGCGGGTCGGGCTAGGGTCGAAGGCGACGGGGTCGGCCAGCGGCGTCACGTCGAACCAGCGCCGGGCGTCGCGCGACAGGCGGCTCAGCGAGAAGCCGGCCACGCCGTGCACCAGCCGATGGTTGGCGAGGATCGTGACCCCGGGCGCTTCCAGGGGGAAGAACGCCATGAGCTTGTCCTGGGCGCCCGGGTGGCGCCGCGCATACTCCACGGCCGTCTCGTAGCGGTGGTGGCCGTCGGCGATGATCACCGAGGCCGGCGACATCAGCGACTGCACGCGCGCGATGGTCTCGGGGTCGGTGATGCGCCAGAGTCGGTGGAGCTCGCCCCGCAGATCGCGCGCCTCCACGATGGGCTCGCCGTCGCCGGCGATCGCCGCTCGCAGGCGTCCCTCGGGGTCGCTGGTGAGCATGAACAGGAGCCCGGTGTCGGCCCCGGTCGTCTCCAGCAGGCGCAGGCGGTCCTGCTTGGGGCCGTGGTGAGTACGCTCGTGTGGCCGCACGATCCCGCGAGCGTAGTCACTCACCTCGCCCAGAGCGACGAAACCGGCGCGCGTCACCTCGCGGCCGTCGACCCGGTAGGTCTGCGTGTAGGGATAGATCGCCGCCGATTCCTCGCGCGTCCACACACCGTCCCGTAGCCAGCCGTCGAGCGTCTGGCGCGCCCGCGCGTACTTGTCGGAGGTCTCGCCGGGTCCTGGCTGATCGGCCGGATAGGACACGCGCACGACATTGGCCACGCTCATCGCGTACAACCGCTCCTGCATGGCCGGCGTGATCTGGTCGTACGGGGGCGCGACGACCTTGGAGAGGTCGCGTTCCAGGCCGCCGCCGTAGCGATAACCGTGGAAGGCGTGGACACGCATGGCGGGGCTAGTGCCCGGCGCCGCCGGGGCCGACGCCCTTCACGACCTCGGCCGCTCGGCCGGCCGGTGGGGTGTTGCGGCTGCGCCCGATCGTGATCTTGCCGTCCACGAGGACCATGGAGATGCCCGGCAGGTCGCCAGCGCTCAGCGCCCCGAGCGCGTCACGGGCGACGGAACCGATCGGCGCATCGCACACGACCAGATCGGCCTCACGTCCCTCGGCGATGAGGCCGCGGTTCAGCCCGTAGACGCGCGCGGTGTTGCCGGTGGCGCAGGCGATCGCCTCTGCCGGCGCCAAACCGCCCAGCGCGGCGAGCAGGCTCAAGGTGCGCAGCACGCCGAGGGGGATGACACCGGTTCCCGACGGCGCGTCGTTGCCCACGATGATCCGCTCCGTCGCGCCGGCGTCGACGGCGGCGCGCAGCGTGTGCAGGGCCGTGCGCGCGTTGCCGCACTGCACGATCTCCAGGGCCATGTCGGTGACGACCAGCCGGTCGATCTCGGCCGGCGACATCGAGGTGGTGCCGCCGTTGATGTGGCCGACGACGTGGGGCCGCGCCTCCAGCACCACGTCGGCGTCGATCGCGTTCGACCCCGCGATGGAGGGGCCGCCGGTATGGATGGTCACCGTCATGCCGTGCTGCTTGGCCCACCGGACCATCGGCGCCGCGTCCTTGCCGGTCTTGACCGAGCCGAGCCCGATCTCGCCCACCAGCTTCACGCCGGCCGCGGCCATCTCGGCGAAGTCCGCCTCGGTGAGGCCGAGCTCCAGGATGGGCGCCCCCGCCTCGACCTTCACGCCGCCCGGCCGGAAGTTCGCGTAGGCCTTCGCCGCGACGATGGCCAGGGCTTTGAGCCCGACGATGTCCCGGGGCCGGCCTGGCAGATGCACCTCGCCGGCGGAGATCGCGGTGGTCACGCCGCCGTTCAGCGCCGAGTCGAGGAAGTCCACCGTGCGCTGCCGCGGTGTGAAATCGCCGAACACCGGGTGCACGTGGGAATCGATGAGACCGGGCACGACGGTGGTCCCGCGCGCGTCGATGATCGTGTCGGCGTCCTCGTCCAGCCCGCGGCCGATCGCGGCGATCACCCCGTCGCGCAGCACCAGCGTATCGGCATCGAGCACCGGTCTCCGGATATCGCCGCTCACGAGCGCGCCGATGTTCCGAACGAGCGTCTTCATGACAGGAGCCCGAGTGTGTCAAACCCCCTTCCCGAGCGCAACTCACCGGGGCGTGGCGCGCCCCCCTCGCCGCGAATGCCTCTCACGAGGCCGAGGGTAGGAGATTCCTCCCAACCACGCCGCGTTAACGAGGCGCGACCCGGCTCCGCCGGGGCGCGACGAGCGTCTGGGGGTTTGGGGGCCATTTCGGGGCCCCCATGTTCAACAAGCGCGCGACCCGGCTCCGCCGGGGCGCGACGAGCGTCTGGGGGTTTGGGGGCCCTATTGGGGCCCCCCATGCAATCAAAACGCGACGGCGGATCGCTCCAGGCGGGCCTGGACGTCGTCGATGTGCGCGACCATGGCGGCGCGCGCTTCGACGGCATTGCCGGCCGCGACCGCGTCGAAGATGCGCCGGTGGGCGGTCTCGACCTGCGCGCTGTCCGCCTCCGTCAGCTCGGGCTGCGGCACCAGCACCTCGGCTTCCAGCTCGATCAGCGCGTGCGTGATCACCGCGTGGACCGGGTTACGCGCCGCCTCGGCCAGCGCGCGATGGAACTCGAGGTCGAACTGGCGCGCCGGCAGACCGGCGACGGCGTGCTCCGAGCGCTGATCGAGCGCGGCCCCCAGGTTCTTGAGATCGGCCTCGGTCGCGCGCTGGGCGGCCAGCGAGGCGACCTCGGGCTCGATGAGCCGGCGGGCCTCGACGAGCTGGGGCCACGACGCGCGACCGAGCCGGAACAGCGTCTCGAAGTCGCGCACCAGCGGTCGATCGTCCACCTCGCGGACGAAGTAGCCGCCGGTCGACCCCTGGCGGACGTCGACGAGGCCGCGCAGCTCCAGCGTGCGCAAGGCCTCGCGCACGGCGACGCGGCTCGCCTTGAGGTCGCGCGCGAGCTGGCGCTCGGGCGGCAGCTTCTGGCCCTGGCGCAGGCGTCCGTCGTAGATCGCGCGCTCGATGTGGCCGACGATCTGCTCGTATACTCGCGGCGCTCTTACTGTGCCTGGCATGGTGCGCGTCACTGTCGTCTCAAACGAGTCCGAAGTCAAGCTCCGTTGCGCGTGGCAAAAATGGCGGCGATGCGGCGCGTTCCGCTCGGGGTCGGTCTCGTCCTCGCCGCGGCGCTCCACGGCGGCGCCCGCCACGATCGTCGTCGCCGAGAGGGACGCGTGGTCGCGCCGGCGGAGCAAGCCGACTGGACGTCGCACCAACGGGCTCGGGCGGGTCGAGGAGCAGCGCCGCGAGGCGGTCGTCCCCGCTTCAGGTCTGCCGCCAGCGGGACGCGCGGTTGATCATCAGCGTCAATGGGCTGACTCCCCGGTGTCGGCGGCCTGTCAGCAGCGGACACTCGCGCGCGAAACTCGGCGCGTAACTACGCGGCTTTCCACCTCTGGCTCGGCCGTTGCAGCCCCGCGCGCGACACCAAACAGCTAGAGGGTGGCTCTCTGACAGGAGGCGGACCATGCGCGGAGTGATGACGGTCGTGGTCGTGCCAGCGGCGGTGGCGCTGCTGGCCAGTGGGTGCGCGACGAAGAACTTCGTCCGCGAGATGGTGGGCAAGAGCGAGACGGAGATGGATCAGCGGGTCGGCAAGGTCAACGAGCGCGTCGTCACCGTGGAGGGTCGGCTCGGTGAGGAATCGCAGCGGGTGACGAAGGTCGAGGGCCAGCTGGGACAGGTCGGTGAGCAGGCGAAGGCGGCCCAGACGCGGGCCGACGCCGCGTTCGGCCGGGCCGACGAGGTCGACGGCCGACTGACGCGGCTGTGGAGCAACCGCCACAAGCGCCAGCTCGTGGAGACGATGCACGTGCAGTTCGGCTTCGACAAGGCCGAGCTGACCGACGGCGCCCAGACCGCGCTGCTCTCGATCATCAAGGAGCTGAAGGCCAACCCGGCGCTGACCGTCGAGCTGGAGGGCTACACGGACCCGACCGGGCCCAAGGACTACAACGTGACGCTGAGCCAGCGCCGCGTGGAGTCGGTCCGCCGGTACCTGGTCGAGCAGGGGGCGGAGCTGCCGCGCGTTCACTCCGTCGGCATGGGGGTGCTCAACGCCAAGGGCGAGGAGATGGCCAAGCAGCGGCGGGTGACCGTCAAGCTGATGATCCCGGCGGAGTAAGTTCTCGATCGGGAGCTCCCGACCGCGCTGCAGAGAGCCGGGGGCGGGTTCGCGACGGCGACGTCGCGCCCCGCCCCTCGGCTTTTCCCGTCCCGGCCGTTCTTCGGATTACGCCAGGTGGGGAGCGATCGCGCTGACCGCGATCGCCCAGGTCTGCGAGAGCAGGGCGAGATAAATGTGACGACCGATCACCTGGCGTGCGTCGGCGCGGAGCGCAACGAGCGCCGGGTCCGGGCGAAGCACGCGGCGCCAGGCCTCGAACCATTCGCGAACGTCGTGGATCGAGGAGAAGATCGGCAGCCACAGGCGGAGACCGTAGTTGGGATGCCGCCGCCCGACGTGGCGAACCAGGCGCACCAGCACCGCCCCGGTCTGCACGGCATTCAACGCCGCCAGGGCCAGCACCGCCAGGACCGTCAGTCGGAAGATCACGTCGATCATGCCCGGGGGGTAGAGCAAGGCCGGTACCAGCCCCGTAACCTTGCGTCACCGTAGGGTTCTTTCGATGTGGAGACCGGAGCCTCGGGCGCTTCCTGACCGGCCGTGGTCGGCGCGCATGGCCCGAAATCGACCAGAGGCTGGCGCCGTTGAGTACACTAGGCGCGCATTCGCCAGGAGGCTCGCGATGGACGGCGTCGCCCAGGTATTTGATCTCCACGCGCTGAAGGACTTCGCCCGCGACAAGCGCGTCCGCAAGATGCTGTTCAAGACCGACCAGCTCTGGTCGGAGATCGCCTGCTACGAGCCCGGCCAGTCGACGGTCATGCACACGCACCCGCGCGAGGAGGAGGCGATCTTCGTCCTGGAGGGCACCGCGAACATGAGCGTCGGCGGTGAGGAGGTCGTCGCGCCGGCCGGCTCGATCGTGCAGTTCCCGAGCAACGTGCCCCACGACGTCCGCAATCTCGGCTCCGACCGGTGCGTGATCATGTTCCTCAAGGTCAACCCGAAGCTGCTCAAGGCCGGGGAGTCGGCCCAGGGTGGGTAACGTAGAGCGCTGCGACAAGACGCTGCCGACGAACACCATGATGTACCACGTCCGGAAGGACGCGGCGCTGCGCGCGCGCTGGCTGACGGATCTGGAAGGCCTGGCGCGCGAGTTCGGTCTCGCCCGAGAGGAGTACGAGGCGATCCGCGACAAGGATCCCCGGCGGCTCATGGATCTCGGCGTGCACCAGTACTATGTGCCGCAGATCCTGCGCCTGTTCTTCGGCGCCGCCCACAACAGCAACGCCAGCGCGGCGCTGGAGTGCTACCGGCGGGCGTTCCCGCGCGAGACGGCCGAGGCGATGGCGCTGCAGGAGCGCCTGGAGGCCCGCCGTGGCTGAGATCGTGGCCGCGATGGCGATGACCCACTCGCCCGGCCTCACCGGCTGGTTCACCCGCGCGTCGGAGGAGTATCAGCGCCTGGCGCTGCAGGCGACGGCCGAGATGCGCCGTCGGCTGGAGACGGCGCGACCGGACGTCGTGGTGATGTTCAGCAACGACCACCTGCTCAACTGGCCGATCAACAACGTGCCCGAGTACACGGTCGGGGTCGCCGAGACGCACGTGGGGCCGGCCGACTGGTTCGACGAGTGGCTCGGCATGGAGAAGTACCAGGTGCCCGGCCACGCGGCGCTCGCGCGCTTCGTGGTGAACGAGGGCGCCCGCCGGCGGCTGGCGCTGGCCTGGCTGGGCGACATGCAGTTCGACGACGGCATCTCGGTCCCGACACACTACCTGAATCCCGACGCGCGCTTTCGCCTGGTGCCGATCACGATGAACTGCACGGTGCCGCCGATTCCGACCCCGGAGCGGGCCTACCAGGTCGGCACCGTCCTCCGCGACGTTCTGCGCGCCTATCCCGGCCCCGAGCGGGTCGCGGTCGTCGCGACCGGCGGGCTGTCGCACGAGCCGGGTGGCCCCCGCTACTTCTGGGTGGACGAGGAGTTCGATCGCTGGTTCCTCGACCTGCTCAAGCGCGGCGATCATCGGGCCCTGCTGCGCGAGTGCACGCTCGAGCGCATGGAGGAGGCCGGCTCCGGCGGGACCGCGGAGCTGCTGGCGTGGGTGCTGGTCCTGGCCTTCACCGCGGGGCCGGCCGACGTCCTGGCCTACATGCCAGCGGTGGCGTGGCGCTCGGGCACCGGCATGGTCGTGTGGAACGAGCTGGCGCCCTGAGCATGGCCGAGCACCGCCTGGACGACCGTGAAGTCCACAAGGAGTGGAACAACGCGATCCCGCCACGCCTGACGATCGACCCCGGCGACACGATCGTCTTCGACACGCGCGACGCCGCCGACCGCTACTACTCGCCCGCCTCGACGCACGCCGACGTGATCGCGCGCGGGCCGTTCCGCGGTCACCCCCTCACCGGCCCCGTCCGCGTGCGCGGCGCCCGACCCGGCGACACGCTGGTCGTCGACGTGCTGGACGTGCGACCGGCCCTCGACTGGGGCTGGACGGCGATCCGGCCGGGACGCGGCCTGCTGCCGGAGGCCGACTTCGCGAAGCCGTACCTCTGCATCTGGGACCTGTCGGACGGCACCCACGCGCGCATGGGCAACACGGTCGCGGTGCCGATCGAGGCGTTCCCGGGGGTCATGGGTGTCGCGCTGGACGAGCCCGGAAGCCACAGCACGATGCCGCCCCGCCGCAACGGGGGCAACATGGACATCCGCCAGCTCGCGGCCGGCGCCACGCTCTTCTTGCCCGTGCTGGTGGACGGCGCGCTGTTCAGCGTGGGCGACGCCCACGCCGCCCAGGGCGACGGCGAGGTGTGCGTCACCGCCGTGGAGATGAGCGCGCGGGTCACCCTGCGCATCGGGCTGCAGGCCGGCCGCCGCCTGGCCGAGCCGCGGCTGCGCACGACGAATCCGCCGAGCGGCCGCGGCCGGCAGGGCCCGTGGATCGCCACCACCGCGCACGGGCCAGACCTGTTCGCCTCCGCCCAGCAGGCCATCCGCTACCTCATCGAGCAGATCGTCGAGGAACGGGGGCTCAGCCGCGAGCAGGCCTACATCGTGTGCTCGGTGGCGGCCGACCTCAAGATCAGCGAGATCGTGGACGCGCCCAACTGGATCGTGTCGGCCTTCCTGCCCGAGTCCATCTTCTCGTGACCGACGACCCGATCGCGCCGCTACGGGCGTGGCTGCGCCAGTGGCAGGCGGCCGTTCGCGCCGTGGACTTCGAGGCCGGGCGCAGGATGTGCTCCCCCGAGATCATCGCGTTCGGCACGGTGGCCCCGTTCGTCGAGGGCATCGAGGGCGTCATGGCCGCCCAGTGGCACAAGGTGTGGGGAAACATCCGCGAGTTCACGATGCACGACGACCGGGCCCGTGGCGTGGTCGCCGGCGATCACGGCTGGGTCGCGACGACCTGGGACTCGCTCGGCGTGCGGCCGGACGGCTCGACGTTCCGGCGCCCCGGCCGGGCCACCATCGCCTTCGCCCAACGCGACGGCCGCTGGCTGGCCGTCCACACGCACTTCACGCTCATCCCGCAATCCTGAAGAGGAGAAGCGCATGCACATCGGCGTCTGCATCTTCCCCACCGAGTACGCGATCCGCATCGACGAGCTGGCCCGGGAGGCCGAGGCGCGGGGCTTCGAGTCGCTGTGGGTCCCCGAGCACACCCACATCCCGACCAGCCGGCGGAGCCCGTTCGCCGGCGGCGCCCAGCTGCCCGAGGAATACAAGCACACGCTCGATCCGTTCGTCTCGCTGATGGCCGCCGCCGCCGTCACCACGAAGCTGCGCGTCGGCACCGGCATCTGCCTGATCATCGAGCGCGACACCATCACGACCGCCAAAGCGGTCGCCAGCCTCGACCTGCTCTCCGATGGCCGCTTCGAGTTCGGCATCGGCGGTGGCTGGAACGCCGAGGAGATGGAGCACCACGGCACCATCTTCAAGTCGCGCTTCCAGCGGCTCCGCGAGCAGGTGCTGGCCATGAAGGAGCTGTGGACGAAGGACGTGGCCGAGTACCGCGGCGACTTCGTGCAGTTCGAGCCGAGCTGGTCGTGGCCGAAACCGACCCAGAAGCCGCACCCGCCGGTCCTGCTCGGCGGGGAAAGCAGCTACACGCTGCAGCGCGTCGTCGACTTCTGCGACGGGTGGTTCCCCCGCGCCCGCAACGCCGAGCGCGTGCTATCCGGCCTCGCCGAGCTTAAGGAGCGCGCCGCCAAGGCCGGGCGCGACATGCGGACGATCTCGACGTCGGTGTTCGGCGCCTCCGGTGATCCCGCCACGCTGGACAAGTGGGCCGCGGGCGGCGTCACCCGCGCCATCCTGCGCCTGCCGCCCGAGGGTCGTGACAAGGTGCTGCCGCTGCTCGACCAGTGGGCGAAGCTGATCAAGCGGTAGCGCGAGCCGCCGGGGCCGACCTCGGCCCCGGCTGAGCCGAGCCGTGGACGCCATCCAGTCGGCGCCGGCCTGGGCGCTGGCGCTCCTGCGCGATGCCCGCGTCGGCCGCCTCGCCACCGCCGACGCCGGCGCCCGCCCGCTGGTCGTTCCCGTCTGCTACGCCTTCGACGGTGCCCGGATCTACTCCGCCGTGGACGCCAAGCCCAAGTCGACGCGCAATCTCCGCCGGCTCCGCAACGTCGCCGACAACCCGCACGTCTCCCTCGTCGTCGACGTGTGGGACGAAGACTGGAGCCGCCTGGCCTGGGTGATCGTCGAGGGGCGGGCGGAGGTGCTGCATGGGGGCGCCGACTTTCCCGCCGCGATCGACCTGCTCGTCGCGAAGTACCCGCAGTACCGGACGCTGCCGCTGGACCGCACGGGCGGCGCCGTGATCGCGATCACGCCGGACCGCGTGCTGGCCTGGCGCGCGACGTGAGCGAGGCCGGCGCGACCGGCTCCGCCAGCGCGCCCGCCCGCTACGGGATCACGGTGAGCGCCGTGGAGCGGGTCGCCGTACCGTCGGCGGTGGTGATGCTGATTGTCCCCGAGACAGCCAGGGGCGGGACCGTGAAGGTGACCTCGGTCGTGGACGAGGCCACGACGTCCGCCACGACCGTCCCCACCTTGACGACCGGGTGGCCGGGCCCGGTCTTGAGATTGGTCCCGCTCACGATCACCGCGCTGCCCAGCGACGCGGTGGCCGGCGTGAAGCCGGTGATCTTCGGTAGCATCTTGAAGACCGCCGCGCTCACCCCCGTGCCGATCCCGTTGGTGATGCTCACCGGCCCCGTCAGGGCGCCGGCCGGTACCACCGCGCGCAGTGACGTCGCCGTCACCGCCGTCGGTGCCACCGTCACCCCGCCGGTGAACGTCACCAGCGTCGCCCCCGTCAGGTTCGTCCCCGTGATCGTCAGCGCCGTCCCCACCGGACCGGTCGCCGGGGTGAACGCCGTCGCCCGCGGCGGCTGCATCACCGTCAGGGCCGTCGCGCTGACAGACGTGCCGTCCACCGTCGTCACGCTGATCTTCCCTGTCACCGCCCCGATCGGCACCCGGAACTGGAGGTCGGTCGGCGTGCTCGACACGATCGATCCCGGCGGTATCGTGAACGTCCCCACCTTCACCACCGGCTCGCCCGTCGCCGCGCGTAGATTGATGCCGTTCACCAGGATCTCGGTGGTCGTCCCTGCCACCACGCTCGACGGCGCGAAGCTCGTGATCTTCGGCGCGACTTTGTAGATCGCCGCGCTCACCCCGGTGCCGATACCGTTGGTGATGCTCACCGGCCCCGTCAGGGCGCCGGCCGGCACCACCGCGTGCAGCGACGTCGCCGTGACGCCCGTGGGTACCGCGGTCATCCCGCCAGCGAACGTCACCAGCGTCGCTCCGGCCATGTTCGTCCCCGTGATGGTCAGCGCCGTCCCCACCGGGCCCGTCGCCGGCGTGAACGCCGTCGCCCGTGGCGGCTGCATCACCGTCAGGTTCGTCGCGCTGACCGACGTGCCGTCCACCGTCGTCACGCTGATCTTCCCCGTCACCGCCCCGATCGGCACCCGGAACTGGAGGTCGGTCGGCGTGCTCGACGCGATCGACCCTAGCGGCACCGTGAACGTACCGATCTTCACCACCGGCTCCCCCGTCGCCGCTCGGAGGTTCGTCCCGGTGACGTCGATGACGTCGGCGCTCCCGCCCACCGCGCTGGACGGGTTGAACCCCGCGATCTTCGGCGCCACCTTGAAGATCGCCGCGCTCACCCCCGTGCCGACCCCGTTGGTGATGCTCACCGGCCCCGTCAGGGCGCCGGTCGGCACCACCGCGTGCAGCGATGTCGCCGTGACGCCCGTGGGTACTGCGGTCATCCCGC
>JBKOZA010000467.1:0-1263 GCA_046725675.1 Candidatus Methylomirabilota bacterium | reverse complement strand
CGCGCGCCGCGCGCCTGGTGCCGTGGCTGATTACGGCCGGCTGCTTCGCCTATCTCTACGGGCGCCTCGAGCGGGGGGCAGCGGCGCAGGGTGAGCGGCTCCTGCCGTACCTGGCCGGCATCTTCGGCCAGGTGCCCTGGTCGCGCTGGCTGCTGCTGATGATCCCCTACTGCACGCTGTTCCTGCTCGTCGACAGCCTCGTCGTCTGGCGCGTGCTCAGCTGGTTCAACGCCCCGCTGCGATATCGCGACGTGCTGCCCGTGCGGGCCAGCGGCTACATCCTCTCGCTCGTGAACGAGCAGGTGAGCAAGGGCGCTATCGCGCTGTACGTCGCCCGGCGTCACCGGATCCCAACCTGGGAGGTCGGATCCAGCATGCTGTTCATCATGGTCTGCGAATACTTCTACCTGCTCGGCTGGGCCACGCTCGGCGTGCTGCTCCAGTGGAACCACCTGCCCGCGGTGTTCCATGTGATCCCGGGGATTGCCCTCGCGTCCGCGGGGGCCCTGGCGATCGCGCGTCTCGCCTTCATCGGGAGGCTTCGGGTGGCGCCGGCGGCGAGGGAGGGACCTCTGTTTCGCACGTTCCGGATGGCCCGGCTCAGCCACTACGCCGCGGTGATCGCGCTGCGATCACCGCTCATGCTGGCCGCCAGCGTCACCTACGCGCTGGCCTTGCGCCTTTTCGGCGTCAATGCCAGCGTCCTCGAGATGCTCGGCTACCTGCCGGTGATCTTCTTCGGGGCCGCCACGCCGGGACCGATGCACTCGGTGGCCATCGTGCTGTGGGTGATCCTGTTTCCCGACCGGCCCGGCGAGATGACCGCGTTTGCGTTCGTCCAGCACAACTTCTTCGTCCTGTTCAACGCGGCGGTCGGTCTTCTGTTCCTGCGACGGGCAACCCGGGAGCTCCTTGCTTCGCGCGCCTGACCGCGCGCAGGCGTTCGCCCATCGACAGCACCGTGGTACCCACCAGCAGCCAGGCCAGCGCGGTTACCGCCGGGCGGACGGCATCGAGGCCGACGCGGGCGAGTACGTCGCCACCGAGCGGCGCGAAGTAGAGGATGCCATTGCAGCGGCCCAACGCGCTCGTGCGGAGCGCACGCCGGCGGTGAATCCAGTAGGAATCGACGACGTACTGGCCAAAGGCCGCCACGACCAAGATGGGCAGGATCCACGGAAAGGCGCCCCGGGCGGCGCCCGCCGCCAGACCGGTGGCAACGAACAGGCAGTCGGCCGTGTGATCGAAGAGCCCCCCGGCGGC
>JBKOZA010000466.1:0-1633 GCA_046725675.1 Candidatus Methylomirabilota bacterium | reverse complement strand
GGCCGTGGCCGGGCATCCCGTGCTCGGTGATCTGCTCGAGCGCATCATGCTCGACGAATCGCGCCACTTCTTCTTCTACTACCGCCAGGCCGAGGTCCGGCTCCGCCGCCCCGGCGCAGCCTGGGTCGCCCGCGCGCTGGTCGACCGCTTCTGGGCGCCGGTGGGCAGCGGGGTCGGCTCCGACGACGACCGCGCGTTCATGGCGGGCTACCTGTTTGCCGGCGACGAGGGTCGCGCGGCGGCTCGCAAGGTCGACGACACCATTCGGAAGCTCCCGGGGTTCGAACGGGTGCCCCTTCTCGAGGCGTGGATGGATCGGCACGTCCGCCCCGTCACTGGGCTGAACGGAGGACGGAATGGCTACGCTCTCAACTGAACACTATCGCGCGTACACCCCCAGGCCCTTCACGCGTGGTGAGCGCGACTCGACCACCATCCTGTTCGGTGGGCTGCACTGGCGCATCGAACGGGTCATCCAGGCCGTGCTGGAGGGCAGCGGCTACAAGGCGCGGATCCTCCCGGTGGCCACCAAGGACGACCTGCTCACCGGCCGCGAGGTGGCCGACATCGGCCAGTGCTGTCCGACGAGCTTCACGACCGGCAATCTCGTCAACTTCCTCAAGAAGGAAGCCCGGCAGAGCAGCGTCGAGGAGGTGAACAAGAAGTTCATCTACCTCACCGCCGGCTCCTGCGGCGCCTGCCGCTTCGGCCAGTACCACCAGAGCTACGAGCTGGCCCTGCGCAACAGCGGCCTCGAGGCGTTCCGGATGTTCCTGATGGCCCAGGACAACCTGGACCAGAACATGGGAGACGGCCTCGACCTCAACCTGCCGATGACGCTCGGCTGCCTGTGGGGCATCTTCTGCACGGACCTCGTGCAGGACCTCGAATACCAGATCCGCCCCTACGAGGTGCTGCCGGGGCAGACGGAGGCTGTCGTCAAGGAAAGCGTGGAGTACCTCTACGAGGTCTTCCGCAACCGGCCCCGGATGACGCCCAAGAAGTCGGTGCTCTGGCACCTGACGACGCCGTACTTCGCCCGCGCGCTCCGCGAGGTCTACCGCAAGTTCTCGGAGATCGAGGTCGACCGCCTGCGCGTGAAGCCGAAGGTGAAGATCACCGGCGAGTTCTATCTCCAGACGGTCGAGGGCGACCCGAACTACAACATCCATCGCTGGCTGGAGGCCGAGGGCGCCGAGGTCTACCCGGCCGCGATCACCATCTGGATGGATTACCTGCTGCGCCTGGGGCTGCAACGGTTCGAGGACTACAGCGGAGTCGAGAAGGGCGCGCGCCTGAAGCTCGGCCTCGGCCGCCTGGCCCAGGGCATCTACCGCCTGACCGTCCACCGCTTGCGCCGGGCGATGGGGAACCTGCCCCACGAGATTCCCAGCCAGTTCGAGTTGCGCCGGCTGGCCGCGCCGTACTTCCACCGGAACCTCGACGGCGGCGAGGGCGACATGCTCGTCGGCAAGGCCCTGTGGGCGTATCACCACAAGAAGGCCCACATGATCTGCGAGCTGTCGCCGTACTCGTGCATGCCCAACACGATGTCGATCGGGGCCATGGCCGGCGTGCTCGGCAAGTACCCCGAGATCCTCTACGCCCCGCTCGAGATCAAGGGCGACGCCGA
>JBKOZA010000465.1:0-2011 GCA_046725675.1 Candidatus Methylomirabilota bacterium | reverse complement strand
GCCGCGATGAGCCCCGTCAGGTGGGCCATGCGCTCGTTGTGGAAGGCGGGGCTGCAGTTGATCAGGCGCGAGGCCTGCGACCGGATCGCCTCCACCATGACCGGATGGCTGTGGCCCAGGCAGTTGACGGCCCAGCCCTGCACGAAGTCGAGGTACGTCCGCCCCTCGCTGTCGCGCAGCCAGGAGCCGCTGCCCTCGGCCATGACGACGGGCGGCCGGATCGTGATCGGCATGACGTGATCGAGCGTGGCGCCCATGGTGACTGATCCTCCCACGAGGATCGTGGACGCCCAGCGCTGGCCAGACAAATCAATCGTCGTTATCATCATCATCATGAAAGCCGACGACGCCTCCGTGGGGCACGTGCTCGGTCGCCGCGAGGTCCTCGCTCTGCTCGGCCTGTCCAGCGTCGCCCTGGCCGCGGGCCGCGCGCTGGCACAGCAGCCCGGCCGGCCCGTCCCGGCCTGCGTGGCGCGGCCGCAGCAGACGGAGGGGCCATACTTCGTCGACGAGAAGCTCGACCGCTCCGACATCCGCTCGGACCCGACGACCGGCGAGGCGCGCCCCGGCACCGTGCTGGATCTGGCGTTCAACGTCTCCCGCCTCGGGGGCGGCGCCTGCACGCCGCTGGCCGGGGCCCGCGTGGACGTGTGGCACTGCGACGCGCTCGGCGCCTACTCGGACGTACAGGATCCGGGCGGCAGCACGGTGGGTCGAAAGTTCCTGCGCGGCTATCAGACGACGAGCACGGCGGGCCTGGCGCGGTTCACGACGATCTACCCCGGGCACTACCAGGGCCGCGCGGTGCACATCCACTTCAAGATCCGGACCGCCCAGGGGCAGGAGTTCACCTCGCAGATCTACTTCGACGACGCGGTCAACGATCGCGTCTACGCCCTCGAGCCCTACGCGCAACGCGGCCAGCGGCGCCTGCGCAACGAGGGTGACGGCCTCTTCCGCCACGGCGGCCGTCAACTTCTCGTCGTGCCCACCCCCAGCGGGCCCGGCTACGCCGCGACCTTCGACGTCGCCCTGAGTCTGTAAACCGCGGAGACTGCGGTATCCTCGGGCGGTGGGGAACACCTGGGGCCAGCTCTTCCGCGTGACGACGTGGGGGGAGTCGCACGGCGCCGGCATCGGCGCCGTCGTCGACGGTTGCCCGCCCCGCTTGCCGCTGTCGGAGGCCGACATCCAGCCGGACCTCGACCGCCGGGTGCCGGGCCAGAGCGCGATCACGACCCAGCGCAAGGAGACCGACACCGTGCAGATCCTGTCCGGTGTCTTCGAGGGCGTGACGCTCGGCACGCCCATCAGCATGCTGATCCCCAACGCCGACATGCGGCCGGGCGACTACCGCGAGGTGATGGAGAAGTACCGCCCCAGCCACGCCGACTACACCTACGAGGCCAAGTACGGGGTGCGCGACTGGCGGGGCGGAGGCCGCACCAGCGCCCGCGAGACGGCCGGCCGGGTGGCCGCCGGCGCCATCGCGCGCAAGCTGCTGGCCGAGCGCTTCGGCGTCGTGGTCGTGGCCTGGGTGTCGAAGGTCGGCACCCTCAGCGTCGAGTGCGATCCCGAGCGGATCACGCGCGACGAGGTCGACCTGACGCCCATTCGCTGCCCCGACCTGTCGGTGGCCGGGCGGATGATCGCGGCCGTCGAAGCCGCGCGCAAGGAGGGCGACTCGCTGGGCGGTATCGTGACCTGCGCGGTGCGCGGTTGTCCGGTCGGCTGGGGCGAGCCGGTCTTCGACCGCCTGGAGGCCGACCTGGCCAAGGCGGTGATGAGCCTGCCGGCCAGCAAGGGCTTCGAGATCGGCTCCGGCTTCGCCGGCACCGATCTGCGCGGCTCTCAGCACAACGACGAGTTCTACATGGACGGCCGCCGGGTGCGGACCAGGACCAATCGCTCGGGCGGCGTCCAGGGCGGCATCACCAACGGCGAGACGATCTACTTCCGGGTGGCGTTCAAGCCCACGGCCACGATCATGCGCGAGCAGCGCACGGTCAGC
>JBKOZA010000464.1:0-2039 GCA_046725675.1 Candidatus Methylomirabilota bacterium | reverse complement strand
TCGAAGGCGCGCTTGAGGGCCGGAATGATGTCCGAGGGTTGACTGACGTCCTCGCCGTGGAAGCCGACGGCTTTCGCCATCGACGACATGCAGGCCGTGCCGTGGTCGGAGACCTTCCACGTGTAGGGGTCGTGGCCGGCGCCCCAGAAGCCGGGGCCGTAGCCCGAATAGCCGCCGTTGTTGATGTGGATGGTCGTGATGCCGAGCTTGTAGCGCGCGACGGCCTCGAAGTTGCCCATCATGTAGCAGACGCCGGCGTCGCCGGTGACGTGCACGCACTGACGGTCGGGATAGGCGAGCTTGGCGCCGACGGCCCCGGCCAGGCTGAAGCCGAGCGTCGACACGTTGCCCCAGCCGAGATACCCACGGGGGATCTGCGCCTCGTAGACGCTGCTCGTCTGGTCGCGGGTGTTGCCGGAGTCGGCGGTGAGGAACGAGCTCTTGGGGTCGAGCACCTTCATGAGATCGCCGAAGACCCGGTACGGATTGATCGGCGTCTCGTCCGAGGTGAGCCAGGGGTGGAACTTCGCGTTGAACGCCGCCCGGGCGCCACGGATCTCCTCCAGCAGCTCAGGGCGCTTGCGCGGCCCCCGCGCGGCCAGCTCGTCGATCAGCGCCTGCAGGGTCAGGCGGGCATCGCCGATGACCGCGTGGCGCGTCTCGTAGCTGCGGTTGATGTCGAGCGTGTCGACCGTGCACTGCACGATGGTCTTGCGGCCGGCATCCGGGATCGAGTGGCTGAACCGGTTGGGGAACAGGCTCGAGCCGATCGAGAACAGGACGTCGCACTTTTTCAGGAAGTGCTCGGCGTGGGAGCCGCGCACGCCCACGGAGAGCGGATGGTTCTCCGGGAACGCGCCCTTGGCCTTCAGCGTCGTGAGCACCGGAACCTGGGCCAGCTCGGCGAAGCGCAGCAGCTCGGCCGTGGCGTCGGCGTAGAGCACGCCCTCGCCCACGTGCAGCAGCGGATCCCGCGCGGCCAGCAGGGTCTTGACGGCGGCCTTCACGTCGTCCGGGTCGGGGGCCGACCGCCAGCCCTTCACCGGCGCGTAGGGGTGCTCGTCGGGGTCGTACTCTCCGAGATCGCGGGGGACGAGGAGTAGCACCGGCCCGGGGCGGCCCGAGCGGAGGTGCGTGAACGCGCGACGAACGTAGTCCGGCACCAGCTCGGCCCGGTCGATCTCGCCCACCCACTTGGTGACCGACTTGAAGGCGCCGGCCATGTCGTAGTGCGTGTGCCGGCTGGCCCCGCGGCCGAGACCCTCCGCGATGACCAGGACCGGCGATGAGTCTTCCCAAGCCTGGGCCACGGCGCCGTACGCCATCTGGAGGCCGGCGGCGTTGAGGCTCGCCATGACGGTGCAGACGCCGATCTGCTTGCCGCAGGTCACCCGGGAGAAGGCGTCGGCGACCGCGACCGCGAACCGCTCCTCACCCATCATCAGGATGGGCACGCCCTCCTCACCGAGCGCATTGTTGACGTTGCTGGTGGGGTAGCAGCTCACCCAGGGAATGCCCTCGGCCTTGAGGATGCGGGCAAGGCCGTTCTCGGCTTTCACTTTCATGGGTCGTCCTCCGCGCCTCGTCGTACCCCGAGCGGGGAGGCCGTGTCAACCGGCGCGGCCGGCCGTCGGCCCACGAGGTGTCGCGGAGCGGCGCCGCGTGGGCTATCTTCATCCCATGATGACACCGCTGAATCCGACCGAGCTGACGATGGACCCCACGACCCTGTACCGGGAGGACGTCTACACCGACCGGCGGGTCGGCACGATCCGCGTGCTGACGCCCGTGACGGCCGCCGGCGCGCAGGACTTCGGCCGCGCCATCCTCTACGTCGGCGAGACACAGCTGCTGACGCCGGGGGGGCTGCTACCGCTGTCCTTCGAGATCGAGGCGACCTCGCTGGCCGAGGCCATCGAGAAGTTCGGGGCCGCGGCCAACGACGCGGTGGAGCGCACTCGCCGGGAGATCGAGCAGCTACGCCGCGAAGCGGCGTCCTCGATCATCGTGCCCGACCGCATGCCGGGTGGCTTCGACCC
>JBKOZA010000463.1:0-5484 GCA_046725675.1 Candidatus Methylomirabilota bacterium | reverse complement strand
CAGCGTGAGCGCAAAACCGAGCGGGGCGAGGTCGCCGCCGACCGTGAGGGCGATGACGACGAGGCCGCCGAGCGCCAGCAGCGAGCCGAGCCACTGCCGCGGCGTCGGCCGTTCCCCGAGCAGCGCCGCCGCGAAGGCGATCGTGAACAGCGCCTGCGCGTGGACGACGACGGCGGCAATCCCGACCGGGGTGCCGTGCGCGATACCGAAGAACTGGAACAGGAACTGACCGGCGAAGAGCGTGAGTCCGACCGGCACCAGCGCCGGCCAGCCCAGCGGCGGAGGCGGGAGCACCAGGACGGGCAAGGCCGCGATGGCGAAGCGGACCGCGGTGAGCTGCGGCGGCGAGAAGGTGTCGAGGCCGACGCGGGTGGCGACGAAGGCGATGCCCCACAGTGCCGCCACCACCACGGCCAGCCCGACGTCCCCGGGGCGCACGCTGCGTCCGTGTAGCACGCGCGCGCGAAGGCTGTCAACGCGGCGGGGCGCCGCTGATCGCGGTCAGCGCTTTCCGCCCAGCCCCCACGCCCACGCGCCAGCTCCCACCAGCGAGGGCAGGACGACGACCGAGTGCAGCAGCGCGGCCACCACGTTGTTGGCCGGATCGCCGCGCGTGTACTCGAGGCCGGTCACGCCGAGGATCGAGGCGATCAGCGTGATCAGCCAGTTGCCCCAGGCCGGGACGATCACCACCCAGGCGAGGCGTCGCCGACCGATCGGACCGTAGCGCAGCATGTCCACCGTGGCGGCGACGGCGATGAGCCAGAGCCCGCCGAGCAGCGCGTTCAGGTGGGCGGCCAGGGCGAGGCGCGGAAGCTGGACCACGACCCGCTCGGTGAGCACGATCGCCGCCCACACCCCGGTCACCATGCCCACCGCGAACAGCCAGGCGCCGGCCCAGGCGAGTCGTCGCGACAGGGATTCGTCGGCCATCGCGCCATCCTACGCCAGTCGCGGCGCCCCGGATGTCCCCTCAGCTCGTCGAGATCTCGGGGCCCTTCTTGACCTCCAGCAGCCGATGCACGGTGACCGGCTCGGCGATGCCCTTCACGCGCTCCTGCCGTCCCGGCGTCACGCGCACGATCGACGAGACGCGGGCCAGCAGCGCGTCGGACAGGAGCACCTCGCCGGCGCTGGTCAGGGTCTGGATGCGGGCGGTGAGGTTGACCGCCGGTCCCACCACGCCGTATTTCAGACGGTCGGGGCTGCCGATGTTGCCGGCCACCACGGGGCCGACGTGCAGGCCGATGCCCATGCCCAGCTCGGGCAGCCCGTGCGAGTCGATGTCCTCGTTGAACGCCGTCAGCGCCTCCTGCATGGCCTGGGCGCAGCGCACCGCGCGCTCGGCGTCGTCCGGACGGCCGAACGGCGCGCCGAAGAGCACGAAGATCGCGTCGCCGATGAACTCGTTGATGACGCCGCGGTGCTGCAGGATGACCGGCGTCATGCAGCCCAGGTAACGGTTGAGTAGGGCGATCATGGCGGCCGGCCCCAGGCGTTCGGACAGGCCGGAGAACCCCCGCAGGTCGGACATGAGCATGGCAACCTCGCGCACCTCGCCGCCCATCTGCAGCGCCTCGCGATCGCGCAGCACCTGCTGGGCCAGCTCGGGGCTCACGTAGCGGCCCAGCGTGGCGCGGACGAAGTCGCGGTCGCGGAGCGCGCGGATCATGTCGTTCATCGCCCGCGTGAGCACGCCGATCTCGTCGCGGCTGCGCGGCAGCGCCGTCACGTCGAGCTGCCCCTGGCGGATGCGCTGCGCGAGCTGGGCCAGCTCGCGCAGCGGCCGCGCGATCCAGCCGGCCACCACGACGCCGCCGACCAGCGCCAGGCCGAGGGCGAGGGCGCCGAGGAGCACGGCCAATCGGGCCTCGGCGTCGATCTGTTCCGTGTAGTCGCGCTCGGGCACCACCACCTCGACGAGCCACTTCAGGTCACCGACGGCGAGCGGCACGGCCCGCGCCAGGTAGCGCTCGCCGTGATGGTCGAGCTCGAACATGCCCTCTTGCTCGCCCGGGGAGCGCCGGGCCAGCGCGGTGGCCAGCTCGGCGTCGATGACCTCGGCCCGCGAGGCGCCCGACCCGCGCCGGCCGATCAGCACCGCGCCCTGCCCAGTCGCCACGAACACCCGGCCCCGCGGCGAGACGTCCAGGTCCTGTAGCGTGCTTGATAACCGGTCGAGCGAGAAGTCCACCGTGAAGACGCCACGGACGCCGGCCGCGTCGAGCACCGGCGCCGCGCACGTGATGCCCAGGCCGCCGCCGGCGTAGAACTCGTAGGGCTCCGTCCAGGCCACCCCGCGGCGGGCCGCCGCCGCGCTGAAGTAGGGCCGCTCGGTGGGCCGGTACTTGTGATCGTCGGAGCGCCGGACCTCCTCGCGCCGACCGTCGGGCCACAGGCGGTCCTCTTCGAGCCGGATACGGCCGCCGACCGGAAAGCTGTGGTTGACGAAGACGTTGCCGCGCTCGTCACGCCAGGCGCCGACGAACCGATCGTGGCGATCGCCGTAGCTCACCCAGCTCACGTGCTCGTGGGCTCGCAGCACCGCCAGGGTGAAGCGCTCGAGGGCGGCGGGATCGTGAGGATCGATCTGGCCCTGGGCCACCAGCTGCGCCCCCACCCGCACGGTCGATTCGGCCTCCTCGAAGACGCGCGCGGCGTGGGCGGCGGTGAGCCGGGCGGCCTGCGCCATGGCCGCGTCGAGCAGCGCGCGGGAGCGCGTGCGCTGCTCCTGCCAGGCCAGCCCGCCGATCACCCCACCGGTGAGCGCGGTGAGGAGCACGACCAGCCCGACGAGCGCCAGCCGGAAAGGAGGCCGCCGGCGCCAGGTGCTCGTGAGGCGCGCCAGCCTGCTCAGGAGGACCTCAGGCGTCGCGGAGCGGCAGCCCCGTGATCCGTGTGAGCGCCTCGACGTACTTGGCGCGGGTGCCCCGCACGACGTCGGGCGGCAGCGCCGGGCCGGGCGGTCGCTTGTCGAAGCCGACCTGCTCGAGATAGTCCCGCACAAACTGCTTGTCGTACGAGGGCTGCGGCTTGCCGGGACTGTACTGGTCGGCCGGCCAGAACCGGGAGGAGTCCGGCGTGAGCACCTCATCCACGAGCGTGATGCGGCCGTCGATCAGCCCGAACTCGAACTTGGTGTCGGCCACGATGATGCCCCGGCCCGACGCGTAGTCGGCGGCCCGCCGGTAGATCTCCAGCGAGATCTCTTTCAGCCGCCGGATGGTGTCGACGCCGAGTCGCCGGCCGGCCTCGGCTTCGGAGATGTTCTCGTCGTGCTGGCCCATCTCGGCCTTCGTCGCCGGGGTGAAGATCGGCTCCGGCAGCCGGTCGGACTCGCGCAGGCCCGGCGGCAGCGCGATGCCGCACACGGCGCCGGTCTTCTGATAGTCCTTGAGCCCCGACCCCGCCAGGTAGCCCCGCACGACGCACTCCACCGGGAAGACCGTGGCCTTGCGCACGAGCATGGAGCGCCCCTGCACCTGCTCGCGGTGTCGCCGGACCTCCGTCGGAAAATCTTCCAGCCGGGTCGACACCAGATGGTGAGGCACCAGGGCCTCGAAGTAGTCGAACCAGAACGCCGACATCTGGGTGAGGACCTTGCCCTTGTCGGGGATCGGCGTCGGCAAGACCACGTCGAACGCGGACAAGCGGTCGCTGGCGACGATCAAAAAGTGCTCGCCAAGGTCGTAGATGTCCCGGACCTTGCCGCGCCCGTGCAGCCGCAGACCCTCCAGGTTCGTCTCGACGATGTCCATGCTCCCTCCGCTCGCAAAAATACAACACGGACCCGGCCGATGTCAGCCGGTGGTACGCATTTCCTTCGCACATGACCACTGGTCTGTTGACGACACCGCCGGGTCGTGGGCACGATGCGTGGAAGATGGAGCAGCAGCCAGGACGCCAGTGGCCGGGCGGTCTCGACACACGCCCGAAGCACGTCTGCGAGCATCCCAACCGACACGAGTTCTACTGCTGGACCACGCAGGACGACGCCGTCTACCAGCGCGACGCCATGGCCCGCAACCCCCACTACGCGCGCCTGTTCGTGTCCGAGGTCTACGCGGGCACCCTCGGCGGCTGGGCCTGGGCGGTCTGCTGGAGCTGCCCCCCCGCCGACGAGCGCTGACGGGCCCGGCCGTTCGGGCGGCGCCCGCCGCGATCGTCAGGTCAGCTTCATGCGGCGAAGCATCGCGTTGCCGGCCTGCTCGAGCCGCCGCACGCGGCGCGACAGGATCGTGAGGATGCGCCTCACCAGGTCGGGGGTCTCGTTCAGCAACTTCCAGAACTGCGGGCGGTCGATCACGAGCAGCCGGAGATCTGTCATCGCGGTGACCGTGGCCGAGCGCGGTTCGCCATCGAGCAGGCTCATCTCGCCGAAGAAGTCCCCCGGACGGAGCGGATCGCCGACGCCGATTGGCGTCTGCACCGACACCCGGCCGTCGACGATGAAGAAGAAGGAATCGCCCGGCTTGCCGAGCTCGGTCACGACCGTGCCCGCCGGCGTCTCGACCGTCCGCGAGATGGCGGCGATTCGCTGCAGCTCCTCGTCCGTGCAATCGTTGAACAGCGGCACCCGCCTGAGATGGTCGATCCGGGCGTCGCCGGAGCGTCCCGCGCGCGCCTCGAGGGTGTCGGCCTCCTCGGGGCCACGGATGGGCAGCATATCCGGGCGATACGAGCGCAGGATATCGTCGGATTCAGGAGGGAATTCCACCGCCCCACCCCCCGTCAGAAAGAAGGACACGCCACCCGCCCATGGCCGGACCTTAGGCCTGCGGACGGACGAGGTCAAGCGTGGGTCTCGGCCCACCCGGCCGCCCACTCCGGCTCGGGTCGTGGCCACCGGCGGGGCGTCTCACCCGCGGAGGTGAGGGAGCACGGCGGCGGCGAACAGCCAGGTCCCCTCGGGGTTGGGCACGTCGGCGAAGTTGACCGTGAGCTGATCGGCGCCCTGGGCGACGATGGCCAGCAGCGTCTCCGTCACCTGCTCCGGAGTGCCGATCAGGCGAATGTCCGACAGCGGGCGCGTCTGGGGCCGCGACTTGATGCGCTCGACCTCGCGCTCGCTGTCGCCGATGAGGATGCCGACCCTCACGACCTGCTGGATCGCGTCGTAGTCGCGGCCCACGTCGCGACAGTGCCCCTGGAGCGCGGCCTGCTTCTGGGCGTAGACGTCGAGGCCGCGGAACGGATAGTTCCACCAGTCGGCGTGCTGGGCGACGACGCGGAGCAGGTAGCGCTCACCATGGCCGCCGACCATCACGGGGGGGCACGGCTGGGGGCGCGGCTCGCAGAAGGCGCCGTCGATGCGGTAGTGCTCGCCGTCGTAGCGGGCCGGCGCCTGGGTCCACATCGCACGGATCAGCTGGATGGCCTCGGCGAGCTGCGCAATCCGGACCTTCGCGGGGGGAAACGGCCAGCCGTACGCGCGGTACTCCTCGTCGTTCCAGCCGGCGCCGATGCCGAGCACCAGCCGGCCGC
>JBKOZA010000462.1:0-9200 GCA_046725675.1 Candidatus Methylomirabilota bacterium | reverse complement strand
CGTGGCCAGCGCGGCGGCGTCGCCGGCTGGCACCAGCGCGGCGTGCTCGCCGTCCACCAGCACCTCCGGCACCACCCCCACGCGCGCCGCGACCAGCGGGCGGCCGGCGGCCAGATATTCGAAGACGACGCGCGACATCCCTTCGGACTCGAGCGGCACGTAGAGCGCGACGTCCAGCGTCGCCATCACGCTCGGCAGCTCGGGAGCAAAGCCGGCGAACACGATCCGGTCCTCCAGGCCTGCCTCGGCGATCGCCCGGCGCAGGCTGGTCTCCATGACCCCCCGTCCGACGAACACCACGCGGGGTGGAGCTCCCTGCCGCGCGAGCCGAGTCACCGCGTCGATGACCACCTGGTGTCCCTTCATCACGCGGAGGCCGGCCACCATGCCGACCAGCGGACGGCCGTCCTCGCCGCCGAGCGCGCGGCGCACGCGAGGATCGGCGGGCGCCGGGCGATATGCTTCGGCGTCGGCGCCCCCCGGCAGCGTCACGATGCGCCGCGGGTCGAGCAGTCCGGCCGCCACCGCCTGGCCGCGGATCGCCTCGCTGACCGCGACGACCAGTGCCGTGCGAGCGTACAGCCAGCGATTGCCCGCGTGAGGCCGCACCGGCTGGGTGATGTGTCGCGTCCGCACGATCGGCCGGCCGCCGGCCAGCCGCGCGGCCACCGCGGCGAGCCAGTGCTCCTTGCCGCGGTGGACGTGCACCACGTCGGCGTCGGCGAGGGCGGTACGCAGCCGGCGGACGTCGGCGACGTCGGCGCCCGGACGCAAGCCACCGGCGAACTCGAACGCCGTCACGCGTGCCACGCCCTCGGCGCGCGCGCGGTCGGCGACCGCGCGCTCCGTGCCGCGCCGGCAGCCCAGGGTGACCTCGTGACCGCGGCGCTCCAGCTCCCGCGTCACCCGCGCGGCCCAGTACGCATCGGAGGACCAGCCGCGGCAGGAGACCAGCTGCAGGATCCTCACGAGCCGGCGAGCGCTTCGTACACGGCCTCGACGATCGCCACCGAGCGCTCCGGGCTGAACTCCGCCACCGCCCGCCGGCGCCCTGCCTCCCCCATCGCGCGGGCCCGGGCCGGATCGCCGAGAATGGCCGCCAGCGCCGCCGCGACGGCGCGCGGGCTCTCGTCGCCGACGAGCAGCCCGGTCTCGCCGTCCACCACGGTCTCGGGCAGCGCGCCGACCGCACGGGCAACGACGGGGCGGCCGGCCGCCATCGCCTCCAGCGCCGCCCGACACGACTCGTCGGAGCCGGCCGCCATCAGCGCGAAGCAGTCGGCGGCGGCGAGCACCTGCGGCAGATCTCGATCGCGATAGCCGGTGAAGATGACGCGGTGGCCCAGGCCCAGATCGCCGACGAGCTGCTCGAGACGGTCACGACGCTCGCCCTTGCCCACCAGCAGCAGCCGCGCCTCGGGTAGCCGTCGCAGCAGCTCCCCGAAGCCGGCCAGCAGCTGCTCGTGCCCGCGATTGGCCGCGAAGCGGGCGACGGACACCACGACCGGCGCGCGACCGAGCTTGAGCTCGTCGCGGATCACCCCTCCGTCGCCGGCCTCGCCGAAGCGCGGCAGGTCCGCGGCACCGGGGATCCAGTGGACCCGATCGGCCGGCAGCCCGACCTCGCGACAGCGCGCCTCGATCTGCCGCGACACCGCGAAGACCGCGGCCGTGCGCCGGTACAGGGGCCCCGCCATCACCGCCCGCTTCACCGAGCGCATGTTGTGAAACGTGCGCGCGAGAGCGGGGCGCCCACCGTCCAGGCGGCGGGCTCGGATCGCCAGCGACAGCCAGTGATCGTGGGAGTGGTGGGCGTGGACGATGTCGATGTCCTCGCTGCGCACGAGCGCGCGCAGGCGGGCGGCGTCGCGCGTCAGCTCGAGCGGCGCCAGCCGCGCGCGCAGGTGGAGACCCTCGACGAGCGGCAGGGCGGCCTCGCGGGCCTTGGCCTCGAAGCGATCGCCGGGGGTGACGCCGAGCAGCACGTGATGACCCCGTTCACGCAATCCGGCCACCAGCTGGATGATGGGATCGGCGCTCCCCGTCCACCAGCGATTGGCGGCGAGGTGGAGCACTCGCAAGGGCCGCTCGCTCACGCGACGCGCTCCAGCATCGCCAGCGCCTGGGCCCGCACGCGACCGGCATCGATGCCGCGCAGGCACGGATGCTCGATCGGGCAGTGCCGGTAGAAGCACGGCGCGCAGGCCACCGGGTTCGTCACGACGGTCGCGGCCCCGCGCGGGGCGCTCAGGCGTGGATCGGTCGGCCCGAACAGCGTGACGACCGGTGTCCCGAGAGCGGCCGCCAGGTGGGCCACGCCGGTGTCGCCGCTCACCAGCACGTCGAGCTCCGCGAGCACCGCCGGCAGCAGCGCGGGACTGTCGCGCCCCACCAGGCTCGCTGCCGGCACCGCCGCCGTGATCGCAGCCGCCACCGCCGTGTCGCCGGGAGCGCCGAGCAGGACGGCCCGGCTGCCGTCGTCGGCGATCAGCCGGCAGAACTCCGCCACGCGCTCGACCGGCCACAGCTTGGCCGGGCCATAGGCAGCGCCGAGGTGCACGCCGATGCGCGGCGCGGCGGTGGGGCCACCGACCACGCTCTCCAGCAGTCGAGCCGCATCCCGTCGCTCGACCGAGTCGGCGGCGGGGGGCGTCAGCACCGGCTGGCGCACCGTGATCGGAGCTCCGCAGCGCTCGACGAGCAGCAGGTACTCGTCGATCTGGTGTGGCCGCGGCTCCGCGACGGGTACCGCGTCGGTGAGCAGCTCGGAGCGCGCGCCGGTGGAAAATCCCACGCGACGGCGCGCGCCCCAGTACCACGCGGCCAGCGCCGCCTCCAGCGAGTTCGGCAACAGGATGGCCAGGTCGGGGGCGAACGTGGACGCCGCGTCGGCCGCGCGCAGCCGACCGCTCCAGGTGCGGGGATATTCGAGCAGGACGTCGGCGAGTCCCTGCCGGCTCAGCAGCGCCGCCCACGGCCCCGCCGCGAGCACGCGCGCCTCGGGCCACGCCGCGCGGATCGACATCAGGGCCGGCACGGCCATGACCGTGTCGCCGAGCCAGTTCGGCAGGCGCACGGCAACGTTCATCGGCGCGCCCCACCTTCGCCGGCGGCTCGCGCGGCGACGCTCACCGGGCCGCTCCGCCGGTGGGAGCCAGGCGCTTGAACGCGGCACGCCAGTGCGACTCGCCGGACGTCAGTGTCAGGCGCACGCTCAGCACGTAGAGCGGACGCTTGAGGGGTGGCAGCGGGCGGAGCCGGACCCAGTCCTTCTCGGTGGTGACGAACCCGTGGGCGTCCAGCTCGGTCGCGTCACGCTCGAGGCGGGCCAGATCCTCCCGCGTGTACCAGTGGTGATCGGGAAACTCCCGGAAGTCGACGACGCTCGCCATCGCCTCCTGGAGGGTACGGCGGAACCTCGTGGGCGAGCCGATGCCGGCGAACGCCATCAGCCGTCCGCTCCGCAGCGTCGTGAGCGGGACGAAGCGCATGCCGCTCGCCTCGAAGCACTCGGTCGGCACGTGCACCGCCGTGATCACCGGGACCGCCGGCGCGACGCGGGCCACCATCGCGGTGACCGCCGGCGCCTCGTCGAGCCGGCCGGCACCGGTGGCGACGACGAGGTCGGCGCGCGCCAGCCCCTCGAGGGGCTCACGCAGAGGACCGCCGGGGAGCAAGCGGCCATTCCCCCAGGGCTCGGTCGCGCGGGCCATGACGATCTCGAGGTCCTTGCGTAGCGTCCGGTGCTGGAAGCCGTCGTCGAGCACGACCGCGGTGACGCCGAAGCGCGCGCGCGCCAGCCGACCGGCCTCGTAACGGTTGGAGCCCACGACGACGGGGACGCCGGGCAGCCGGCGAGCCAGCAGGAATGGCTCGTCGCCGGCCTCCTCGGCGTCGAGCCGGATCGACGCCGCGTCGGCCACGACCTGCACGCCACTGCCCCGGCGTCCGTATCCGCGGCTGAGCACGCCTGGCCGGTGCCCGAGCTCGACCAGCGCGCGTACGGCGAGCTCGACGGCGGGGGTCTTGCCGGTGCCGCCGACGGTGAGATTGCCGATCGACACCACCGGGCAATCCAGCGCGCGCGAGCGCAGCACGCCCCGCGCGTAGAGCCAGTCGCGGGCGCCCAGGAGGCCACGATAGCTATTCGCCATCGCGGACAGCAGGCCATCGGCCCCGGCGCCGAACCCGCGCTCCCAGCCTCGCGTGAACCGTCCCCGGGCGCTCACGTCGAGGCCGCCGGCTCGGGGTAGAGGTATTGCGCGACGAGGTCCAGCGTCACCCGGGCGGCGCCGTGGCGCGACGCCGCCGCCTCGCGGGCGGCTGCACCCAGTCGGGCGCGCGCCGTGGGATCGCCGAGCAGGCGGCAGAGCTCGGCGGCGAGCTCCCCGGCGTCGTGGACCACCTGCCCGCCGCCGCCCGTGATGAGGATGGCCGCCGCCTCCCGGAAGTTCGACGTGTGCGGCCCGAACAGCACCGGCTTGCCGCGCAGGGCCGGCTCCAGCACGTTGTGGCCACCGAGGGGTACCAGGCTGCCCCCCACGAAGACCACGTCGGCGATCGAATAGAGCTGGGCCAGCTCGCCGACGGTATCGAGCACGATGATCGGCACGCTACCGCGCGAGCGCACCGGCAGCTCGCTGCGCCGGACCACCGTGAAGCCGCTCCTCGTCACCAGCGCCATGACCTCGCCGACCCGCTCGGGGTGACGCGGCGCCAGGACCAGCACGATGCCCGGCCGCTCGCCCAGCGCGCGACGGTGTGCCTGCAGCACCGCTTCGTCCTCGCCGCGGTGCGTGCTGCCGGCGATCCACACCGATTGGCCGGGCGACAGCCCCAGGAGGCGGCGCCAGAGGTCGGCGGCGCCGGCGGGATCCGGGAGCGGCTCGTGCTTGAGGTTGCCGGCCACGACCACGCGCTCCGGGGGCGCGCCCAGCGCGATCACGCGCCGCGCGTCCTCGTCCGACTGCATGGCGAAGACCGTGACGTCGGCCAGCACGCGTCGCATGGCGCCCCGCACGAAGCGATAGCGCGAGAACGAGCGGTCGGAGATCCGGCCGTTGGCGATCATGGTCGGCACGCCGCGAGCCGCCAGCGACCGCAGCAGGTTCGGCCACAGCTCGGTCTCCATGCACACGAAGAAGGCCGGCTCGATGGAGGCGATGGCGCGACGGACCGCGCCGGGAAAGTCGAGCGGGAAGTAGCGGTGACGAGCGAGGCCGGCGAACCGCTCACGCACCACCCGCGCGCCGGTCTCGGTCACGGTCGACATGACCAGCGGCAGCGCGGGCCACGTGCGGCGCAGGGCCTCGACCAGGGGCGTCGCCGTGATCGCCTCGCCGACCGACACGGCGTGGATCCAGCCGCACGGGCGCGGCGGACGATCGTGACGTCCGCGGCCGAGCCGCTCGCGCAGGTTCAGGGGAACGCCCCCCGTCAGTCGCCGGGTCAGCGCCACCGGCGCGTAGCCGCCGACGGCCGCCGCCAGCACCGCCGTGTAGAAGGCGTACGTCATGCCCCGACCAGGCGGTCCGCGATCTCGGTGACGTCGCGCAGCGCCCGCTCGATGTCCGCGCGAGCCGCCTCCCGGTCCGCGTGGCGCGGCACCGTCGCGGCCGCGCCGAACACGATGGCGGCGCGCGCGAACGGCAGGGGCACCAGGAAGCGATCCCACGAGGCCAGGCGCCGGGCCGGGCGTGCCGCGAAGGCGAGCGGAACGATCGGGGCGCCGGTGGTCGCCGCCAGCACGACGATGCCGGCCTGGACGCGCTCGCGGGGCCCGCGCGGACCATCGGGCACCACGGCCACGTCCTGGCCTGCCCGCACCGAGGCGACCAGCGCGCGCAGCGCGTCGGCCCCGCCGCGCGACGAGGATCCGCGAACGATGGAGAGCCCGAAGCGGGTTATCCACCGCGCGGCGAGCTCTCCGTCGCGCGAGCGACTGGCAAGCACGCGCACGGCGCGGGCGCCGCGGGTGCGTCGCAGCCGCGCGGTGAGCCAGGGGACCATGAGAATGCGGCCGTGCCACACGGCGTAGATCAGGGGCTGTCCCCGCACCCAGCGCGGCTGCAGCGCGTCGACGCCGGCCTCGGTCAGTCGCAGCGTGGCGCCGAGCGTGCGCACGGCGGCGGCCGCCAGCGGTGGCGCCAGACCGGCGAGCGCGCTCACGAGTCGCCCGGCGTCGCCGCGGCACGACGGGCCGCCGAAACGACGGGTGGGAGACGGCCAGACTCGTTGCCGTCGATCAGCGAGACGACGCACTGCGCAGCCCGCAGCCCGACGCCGGGCATCCCGAGGGCGCCGCCGAGCTCGCCGAAGGCCTCGCGCTGCGCGTCGAGCTCGGCCGGTCCGGCGAGTAGTCGGAGCGCCTCGGCGGCGACGCGCTCGGCGGTGAACGCGCGCTGATAGAGCTCGGGGACGACGCTCCGGCCGAGCGTGATGTTGGCCAGGCTGATCCACGGCACCCGGACGAGCAGGCGGGCCCACGCCTCGGTGAGCCGCGAGAGCCGATAGCAGACGATCATGGGCGTTCCGAGCAGCGCCGCCTCCAGCGTCGCGGTCCCCGAGTTCACCAGCAGCAGGTCTGCCGCTCGCATGACCGCGTAAGTGTCGCCGCGCACGACCCGCACGGCCGGCGCCGCGTTGCGCAGCGCCGCCTCCGGTCCGGCACCGCTCGCCACTGCCGCCAGCACGAAGCGGGTGCCGGGGCGCACGGTCGCGATGCGAGCGGCGGCGGCGTGCAGCACCGGCAGCGTGCGCGCGATCTCCTGGGCCCGGCTGCCCGGCAGCAGGCCGACCACGCAAACGTCGGCGTCGAGGCCGAGCCGGTGACGGGCGGCCTCGCGCGACGGCGCGCCGGCCAGCGCGTCGAGCACCGGGTGGCCGACGAACTCCACGCGGGCGCCGGCGGCGCGGTAGAGCGGCACCTCGAAGGGCAACACGGCGAGCACCAGCGACACCCGACGCACGATGGCCCGCACACGCCACGGTCGCCACGCCCAGACCTGGGGCGGGATGAAGTAGACGACCGGAATGCCGGCGCGCCGCGCGATCCGGGCCAGGCGCAGGTTGAACTCCGGAAAGTCGATGAGCACGAGCGCGGCGGGCGGGTGCGGCCCCAGCAGCACCGCCCGCAGCCGGCGCCAGGCGCGGAGCAGCGTGGGCAGAGGTCGGATGGCCTCGGTCCCGCCCGTCACCGCGGCGGCGGTCACGTCGGCGAGTCGATCGAAGCCGGCCGCCGCCATCCGCTCGCCACCCATCCCGAGCAGCGGCCGTGACGGCGCGAGGGCCCGCAGCCCGCGGCAGAGGGTGGCACCGTGCAGGTCGCCCGACGCCTCGCCGGCCACGACCATGATGGGCGCGGCGTCAGTCGCCGGCATCCGCGCTCACCAGCGCGATCCCGGCCGCATCGGCGCGCTGGACGGCCGTCGCCAGCTCCAGCACGAGCACACGACCGGCCTCCACGGCGACCGCCGTCGCGCCGCCCGCGGCGGCCGCATCCAGCGTGTCGGGGCCGATCGCCGGCGTGTCGAAGCGGAAGTCGTGGTCGCGCGCCACGGCCTTGACCACCACTGCGCCGGGGCCACCGAGCCTGGTGCCCCGCCGGACCGTTTCCGTGGTGCCCTCGATGGCCTCGACCGCGCTCACCGCCCCGCGCCTGACGACGACCGTTTGGCCCACGCTGGCGTCGGCGTTCAGGCGGGCCACCACGAACCCGCGCCGGATGTCGCTCCATTCGGATTCGCTGGGGGCCCGGGCGGACAGCGTGCGCGCCGTCTCCAGCCCGTCGCTCAGGAACGGACGCTGGTCCAGCAGCTCGACGCCGAGTCCGGCGAGCGTGGCGACGATGGCCTGGGTGATGTTGCCGTCGACGAGTGTGCCGGCGCTGGCGGCCATGCGCGCGTGGGCGGCGTCGGGAGCGTCGGCCGCCAGCAGGTCGCCCATCCAGAACTTGCCGGAGAACAGCATGGCGGACACGCGCTCGCGCATCAGCGCCTCGATCACCGGCGCCATGGCGTCGATGCGCGAGGGGACCACGGCGTCGGCGGCGGCCCCGAGCTCCGGCGCGCCGGGAAACGCGAAGGCGACCACCCGCCACTGCTGCCGCCGCGCCTCGGCCGCCATGCGCAACGGCAGCGTGCCGGCGCCACACATCAGCGCGAGCGAGCGCATCGCCTCGCTAGCACGGGTCGCGCCACGCCACCTCGGGGACGCCATCGCGGATCATCCGCTCGATCTCCAGCGCCATCGCCAGCGAGCGGAGGTCGTCCTGCTGGGCCACCGTCACCGACTCCCCCGCCCGCCGGCGCCGGGCGGCGCCGAGAAGGTGCTGGATCTCGAGCTTGAGCGGGTTCTCACGGTGGATCTTGAGGTGCTCTACGAACGAGGCGCGGCGATAGCGGATCGAGCCGCGGTTCATCGTGTACTCCTGGGCGGCGCGCTTGTAGACGTGGATGTCCTGCTCGGTGTAGTCCAGCACGATGTAGGCGTCGGGCTGGGTGATGGCCAGCGTCCGGATCTTCTCCTCGGTCGCCCGGCTGGCGGTGATGGTCGCCACCGCACCGGAGTCGAAGCGGAGCTGCACGGTGGCGACATCGGCGACCTCGCTGTGGACGCAGGCACCCTGGGCCGCCAGGCGCACTGGCGGCGCGTCGACGAGGCCGAGCACGATGTCGATGTCGTGGATCATCAGGTCCATCACCACGGTGTCCTTCTGAACGCGCGGCACGAACGGCCCCAGCCGGCGCGATTCGATCAGAATCGGCGAGGCCACCAGGCGCTTGAGCTCGTCGACGGCGCCGTTGAACCGCTCGACGTGGCCCACGTGCAGCACGGCTCCGGTGCGGTTGGCGACGCGGAACAGCTCCCGCGCCTCCTCCAGGGTCGACGCCATCGGCTTCTCGACGAGCACGCTGATCCCGGCCTCGAGCAGATCGCGGGCGACGGCGAAGTGCTCCTCGGTGGGGACCGCCACGCTGGCGACGTCCACGAGACCGATCAGCTGGCGGTGATCGGTGAAGGCGCGCGTGTCGTAGCCCGCCGCCACCGTCTTCGCCCGATCGGCGTCGAGGTCGACCACCCCGACCAGCTCGACGTCGGGGAGCTCGGCGTACACCAGGACGTGATACTGCCCCATGTGACCGGTGCCGACCACGCCGGCCCGGATGCGTCCGTTGACGGCCATCAGGACGTCACCTCCT
>JBKOZA010000461.1:0-4092 GCA_046725675.1 Candidatus Methylomirabilota bacterium | reverse complement strand
GGCGGCACCACGAGCGTGAGGACGAGGTGCTGCACCATGTGGGCGCTGAACAGGTAGCGGTCGCTCAGGTCGTGCAGCGGCCCGTTCAGGGCCAGCACCAGCGCCAGCAGACTGCCGACGAAGCGCGCCGCCTGGCCGGGCCCCGGCCGCTGGGCCCGCGCGTGCCAGGCCCAAGCCCACGCGGTGGCGGCGAGGCCGCAGGCGAGCACCACCTCGGGATGGATCGACGCGGCCGTCCACGACCAGGGTGAGGCCGGCGCCATGGCTCAGCGGCCTAAGACGAGGAAGGCCCCCGTCAGCGTCATCAGTGCGATCGCCAGCCCCACGGCGATCAGCAGCGGCCCCACGAAGAGCGCGGTGAGCGGCCGCGCATCGTACCGCAGGTGCATGAAGAACATCACCACCAGGGCGAACTTCGCCGCCGACATCGCCAGCAGCAGCGGCACGATGATGGGCGTGAGCTGGCGGATGTAGATGACGCCGACCTCCAGCGCGGTCACCAGCGTGAGGACGAGCGCCACCCGGACGTAGGTCCGGACCGAGGCGTGCTCGTGGGCGGTGGCAGCGTGGGCGGGCGCCGGCCGGCTCATGGGATCAGGTAGACGACCGTGAAGATGACGATCCAGACGACGTCCACGAAGTGCCAGTAGAGGCCCACGACCTCCACCTTGATCGCGTCCCGGCTGGTGAGCAGACCGCGCAGGTCCAGCACCCAGAGCGTGAGCAGCAGGGCGACCCCCAGCGCCACGTGGCCGCCGTGGAAGCCGGTGAGCACGAAGAAGGTCGAGCCGAACAGGTTTTGCTGCAGCGTGAGCCCCTCGTGCACGAACGTGGTGAACTCGAAGGCCTGGAAGCCCAGGAAGATGAGGCCGAAGAAGGCGGTGCCGGCCAGCCACAGGCGGGCCTGCCGGCGGTCGTCGCGCTGCACGGCGGCCAGGGCCAGGACCATCAGGAGCGAGGACATCAGCAGGTCGAACGTCGAGAGCGTCGTGATCGGGATGTTCAGAATCTCGTGGGGCAGCGGGCCGACCACGCTGCGCCCCTTGTAGGCCAGATAGGTCGCGATGAGCGTGCCGAACAGCAGGCACTCGGAGCCGATGAACGCCCACATGGCCAGCTTGCGGTGATCCGTCTCGAGGTTGCCCGTCTGGTCGACGTGGGCCGCCGCGCGGTGATGCTCGAGGGCGAAGGCCCAGGCGGCCACGACGAGAACGAGCACGCCTACCACGACGATGGCGAGGTGGGTCAGGGCGCCGACCGCGGCGACGACGATGCCGGCCGCGACGACGATGGGCCAGAACGACGGCGACGGCAGGTGAATCCCGTGCGGGTCGGGGAAGGCCGGCAGCGGGGCCGGCCGCCGCCCGAGCGCGTCCCCGTGCTTCTCACGCCAGAAGCTGTCGCGGCCGTACACGGGCGGGATGGAGTCGAAGTTGTGGACCGGCGGCGGCGACGACGTCCGCCACTCCAGGGTGCGTCCGTCCCACGGATCGGCGGGCGCCACCGGCCCCCCGCGCAGCGAGCGCACCGCGAGAACGGCGAAGAGCAGGATCCCGAGCGCGATGATGAAGGCCCCGACGGTGGAGGCCAGGTTCCAGAACGCCCAGCCGGTGCCGGGGCCGTAGGTGTAGATCCGACGCGGCATGCCGATGGCGCCCAGGTAGTGCTGCGGGAAGAACGTCAGGTTGAAGCCGACGAACATCAGCCAGAACTGCAGGCGCCCCCACCGCTCGTCCAGGAGGCGGCCGGTCAGCTTGGGCCACCAGTAATAGACGCCGGCCAGCAACCCGAACAGGCTGCCCCCGATCAGCACGTAGTGGAAGTGGGCGACGACGAAGTAGGTGTCGGTCTGCTGCAGGTCGACCGGGGGCGAGGCATGCATGATGCCGCTCAGCCCGCCGATGGTGAAGAGCGCGATCAGCCCGACGGCGTAGTGCAGCGCGACCGTGCCCCGCAGCCGTCCGCCCCACAGCGTGGCCACCCAGTTGAAGATCTTCACGCCGGTCGGGATCGCGATCAGCATCGTGGCGATCGAGAAGGCGGCGTCGGCGACGGGGCCCATGCCGGCCGCGAACATGTGGTGGCTCCACACGCCGAAGCCGAAGAAGCCGATGAGGACGCCGGAGTAGATCACGACCGGCGCCCCGAACAGCGGCTTGCGCGCGAACGTCGGCAGCACCTCGGAGACGATGCCGAAGGCCGGCAGGATCAGGATGTAGACCTCGGGGTGACCGAAGATCCAGAAGAGGTGCTGCCAGAGGTGGAGGTCGCCGCCGGCCGCCACGTCGTAGAAGTGGGTGCCGAAGAAGCGGTCGAACATCAGGAACACGAGGCCGACGGTAATGGGCGGAAACGCCAGCACGATCAGGAACTGCACGGTGAGCGCCATCCACACGAACACCGGCATGCGCATGAGCGTCATGCCCGGCGCCCGCATGTTGAGGATGGTGACGATGAAGTTCACGCCGGCCAGGATCGACGAGGCTCCCAAGATCTGAAGGCTGAGGAGCCAGAAGTCGACGCTCAGCCCCGGCGAGTACTGGCGCAGCGTGAGGCTCGTGTAGCCGAACCAGCCGGCGTCGGGCGGGGCCCCGACCAGGAAGCTCGCGTTGAGGAACAGCCCGCCGAACAGGAAGATCCAGAACGAGAGGGCGTTCAGGCGCGGGAAGGCGACGTCGCGGGCGCCGATCATCAGCGGGATCATGTAATTGAAGAAGGCCGAGCTGAACGGCATGATCGCCAGGAACACCATCGTCGTGCCGTGCATCGTGAACAGCGCGTTGAACGTCTCGGCGCCCACCACCCCGGCCTGGGGCCGGGCGAGCTGCAGGCGGATGACCAGCGCCTCCAGGCCGCCGATCACGAAGAAGGCGAACGCGCTGACGCCGTACAGGATGCCGATCCGCTTGTGGTCGACGGTCGTGACCCACGACAGCAGCCCGGTGGCGGCCGCCGTGGACGTCGCGGCGTGTGACCGCAGGAGGGCGGCCTCGTGGGCGGCCGTCACTTCAGGCTCGTGAGGTAGACGGCCAGGGCCTGGGCCTCGGCGTCGGTCAGGTGCAGATTCGGCATCTTGCTGCCCGGCTTCAGCGCCGGCGGATCCTTCAGCCACGCCACGACGTGCTCGACGGTCGTCGGCCACAGGCCGGCGCCGAATAGCCCGCGGCTGCCGAAGTGCGTGAGATCGGGCCCGAGCGTTCCCGTCGACACGCCGCGAATGGTGTGGCAGCCGACGCAGGCGCTGCGCGAGAAGACGGTCTTGCCCTCGGCGGCGGCGCCGGCGGCCTCGGGCGGCGCCACCTTCTGGGCGGCCACCCAGCGCTCGAAGGCCGCCGGCTCCTCCACGATCACACGCAGGCCCATGTTGGCGTGGGAGGCGCCGCAGAACTCGGCGCACTGGCCCCAGTACTCGCCGGCCCGCTCCGGCGTGAAGCTCAGCCGGTTGAGCCGCCCGGGGACGACGTCCCGCTTGCCGCCCAGCCGGGGCACCCAGAAGCTGTGGATCACGTCGAGCCCTTCCAGCGAGAAGACGACCTGCCGACCGAGGGGCAGGTGCAGCTCGTTGGCGGTCACGACGTCGAGCGAGGGATAGCGGAACTCCCACCACCACTGCCAGCCGCGCACCGTCACCTCCAGCGCGCCGGGCGGCGTCGCCGCGCTCTGGGTCCGGAACACCACCTGGATGGTGGGGATGGCGATGACCAGCAGCACGAACGCCGGCGCGATGGTCCACGCGAGCTCGAGCCCGGTGTGGCCACGGATCTGCGCGGGCAGCCCGGCGGTGGTCGAGCGCTCGCGATACCGGAACAGGGCCAGCCCGAGCACGACGAACACGACACCGGCGATGCCGGCGGACGCCCACGTGATGATTGAGTACACGGAGAGGACCGCGCGGTTCAGGTCCGAGGCGGCCACCAGGGTGGACATGGGGCCGTCGAACGCGCACCCTCCGGCCAGCGTCGCCGCGAGGACCAGCGTGCAGACGCACATCGACCCTCGCATGCTCGCTCGAGGGTTCACGGCAGTGACGGTAGCGCGCGGACGTGACGTCCGCAAGCGCCGGGGGCCGGCTTACGCGGCGAGGTCGAGGAG
>JBKOZA010000460.1:0-5249 GCA_046725675.1 Candidatus Methylomirabilota bacterium | reverse complement strand
GGCTCGGTCTCTACGCGTTCACCTTCAATGGCTTTCCGTACGGTGGATTTCACGCCGAGCGGGTGAAGCAGGCGGTGTACCTGCCGGACTGGACCGACCCGCGACGCGCCCAGCACACGCTGAAGCTGGCGACGATCCTCGACGTGATGGCGCCGCCCGAGGTGGCCGAGCCGACGATCTCCAGCCTGCCGCTGGGCTGGCGGGTCGGCTGGACGGCCGAGCACATGGAGGCGTCGGCCCGTGCGCTCATCGGCGTGGCCCGCGAGCTGCGGGCGCGCGCCGATCGCGGCGGCCGCCGCATCCGCATCTGCCTGGAGGCCGAACCGGGCTGCGCGCTCGAGCTCACCCCTCACGTCGTCGCGTTCTTCCAGGGCCCGCTGGCCCGAGCGGCCGGGTCCGAGCGCGAGCTGATCGACGCGCACCTGGGCGTCTGCTACGACCTCTGCCACCAGGCGGTCGCGTTCGAGGATCCGGCTGATGTCATCGGGACCTTCACCCGCGCCGGGATCAGGATCGGCAAGGTGCAGGTGTCGAGCGCGCTGGAGCTGCGCAACCCCGCGGACGACGCCGCCCGCGCCCGGCTCGCCACCTTCGACGAGCCGCGTTACCTGCACCAGGCGCGCGCGCGTGATGGCGGCTACGTCGACGACCTGCCCGAGTCCTTCGACCGCTTGCCACGCGACCGGCCCTGGCGCGTGCACTTCCACAGCCCGATCGACCGGGACTTCGAGGGCCCGCTCGGCACCACGCGCAACGACCTGTCGCGGGCGCTCACCCTGCTGCGCAACGGCGGCGTCACGACCCAGTACGAGTGCGAGACCTACACCTGGTCGGTGCTCCCCGAGGCGGATCGCCCGACCGACGATGCCGCCCTCGCTCGCGGGATCGCGCGGGAGGTGGCCTCGGCACGGGACACGCTGGGCTGAAGCCGCTCGTCGTCCTCGACGTCGTCGGGCTCACCCCCGCCCTGGTCGGTGCCGATACTCCGGCCCTCGCCGCCCTCGCTCGCGAGGGCTTCATGACGCCGCTGGGTGGCGTGCTCCCGGCCGTCACCTGCACGGCCCAGTCCACGATGCTGACCGGCACGCAGCCGCGGCAGCACGGCATCGTCGGCAACGGCTGGTACTTCCGCGACCTCTCGGAGATCTGGCTCTGGCGACAGTCCAATCGCCTCGTCGCGGGCGAGAAGGTGTGGGAGGCGGCGCGCCGCCGGTTGCCTGGCTTCACCTGCGCCAAGCTCTTCTGGTGGTACAACATGTACTCGAGCGCGGACTGGTCCATCACGCCGCGCCCAACCTACCCGGCCGACGGCCGCAAGATCCCCGGCATCTACACGCAGCCCCACGATCTGAAACACGAGCTGGAGCGCGCCCTGGGTCCGTTCCCGCTCTTCCAGTTCTGGGGTCCCGGCGCCAGCCTCACGTCGTCACGCTGGATCGCCGACGCGGCGCGGCTCGTGATCGACCGCCAGCACCCGACCCTGACGCTGGTGTACCTGCCGCACCTCGATTACGACCACCAGCGTTACGGCCCCGACGACCCGCGCAGCCGCGCCGCCCTTCGCGCGGTGGATGGCCTCGTCGCCGACCTCGTCGGCGACGCGCGCCGGGCGAGCGCCGACGTGCTGGTCGTGTCGGAGTACGGCATCCGGCCCGTCCGACGACCGGTCGACATCAACCGGGCGCTGAGGCGGGCGGGCCTGCTGGCCGTGCAGGAGACGGTTGCAGGTGAGCTGCTCGACGCCGGAATGTCACGAGCGTTCGCCGTCGCCGATCACCAGGTGGCGCACGTCTACGTCCGGGATGCTGCCGACGTCGGCGCGGCCCGCGCCGAAATCGAGAAGCTCGACGGCGTGGCCGACGTGCTGGACGGCAGGGGCAAGGAGGCGGTCGGCCTCGATCACCCGCGCGCGGGAGAGCTGGTCGCGGTGGCGGCGCCCGACGCGTGGTTCACCTACTACTACTGGCTGGACGACGCCAAGGCACCCGACTTCGCGCCGACCGTCGAGATCCACCGCAAGCCCGGCTACGATCCGGCGGAGCTGTTCCTGGCGACGCCGGGCGCACGGACGAAGCTCCGGGTGGCGCGGCGCCTCGCCCAGAAGATGCTGGGCTTCCGGTATGTGATGGACGTGATTCCGCTTCATGGGAACTTCGTGCGCGGATCCCACGGCCGGCTGGCCGACGATGCCGCTCACGGCCCCGTACTGATCGGCTCCAGCGTCGCGCTGCGGCCCGCCACCCCTCCGTCGATGACTGACCTGTTTTCCCTGATCCTCGCCCATCTCGACCGGTGAGATGATCGGTCCGTGACGTCGCGAACGGTCGGGCTGGTCGGCATCACGCTGCTCAGCACCTTCGTCGGGGCCTCGGGCGTGGTGGTCGACTTCACCGCCAGCCACGTCTACAACCCGGCCTGGCCGCCCCACGCGCAGTTCCACGGATATCTCTCGATCGCCCGCACCGTGCTCATCATGGCCGCCGCCATCGTGCTGGCCTGGGGCCCGGTACGCCGCGGCGACCGCCCGGCGTGGGTTGTCCTGGCTTTGCTCCTGCTCGGCTGGGTCGCCATCTGGCTGGTGGCGCCGCTCGTGGTGCCAGGCACCGGAGACCGCGCGACGTATGTCTTCGCCGCCGTGCTGGCCCCCCTCTATCTCGTCGGCATCTGGCTCGCGCGCCCTGTCCCTGCCGCTACTCCCGCCGCTGGCCCAGCACGTTGATCGGTGGGCGCTGATCCGAGGACGCGACCGCCGTGGTCGTGCGGGCGCGTCCCGAACGCGAGCGTTCATGTCGATTTCTTCCTTGTGGCCTTGCCGGGCAGGCCTGTCGCGCGCTAGAGTCCGGCTACCCGGGAATGCGCTCCGCTGGGCTGACCGCGGGGCCGAAGAGGGACTGGAAACAGTCGTAACCCGTCCTACCTCGTAGAAGCCTGCGATGACCTTTTCACGTTCGGGGATCAAAGACCGCTGAGGAACGCATGAGTCTTCCGCTGCTGCTGGCCGGGCCCATCCTACGAAGGGTCGAGCCTACTCTCGTGTCGGTATGGGTGGCGCTGCGCGACGAGTGCAATGTGCGGCTCAAGGTCTGGGAAGGCCGGGCGGAGAGCGGTCGGCCGACACCTCTGGCCCAGAGCCCTGACACCCCGACGCTGCGCGCCGGGGCCCAGCTGCACCTGGCCGAGGTGACCGTCAAGCTGCCCGCCACCGCCGGGACGTCGTTCCAGGCCGACTCGCTCTACTCGTACGATCTGGAGATCCGCGACGGGTCGTCGAGCACGTCGCACACGCTGAACACGCTGCACATGCTCGAGGAGGGATTCTTCGACGGCTATGCCCGGCTGCCCCTGGGGTTCGAGCCAGGACTCCTGCCGAGCTTCGCACCGCCGCCGTCGGAGCTGACCAACCTCAACCTGCTCTACGGCTCCTGCCGCCGTCCCGGCCATCCCACCCCCGACGCGCTCGCCATGGTCGATGACCTGATCTTCGGCGACGATCGCTACAAGGACCCCCGCGCCCGGCCACACCAGCTCTTCCTCGGCGGCGACCAGATCTACGCCGACGATGTGGGACGCATGCACATGCTGGTGGTCGAGGAGGCCGCCGTTCCTCTCATCGGGACCACAGGATCTACGGAATTCCCCGAGCCGATCGAACATCTGCCGCTCGATCAGGTGCTGAAGCGCGTGGACGAGACCAAGGCCCGAGACCCGACCCCGCTCGACGGGTACGCCGACGAGGAATCCGCTGTCACGGCGGCCGATCCGCTCATCCCCGCCGACCGGGTCCACTTCCCGGAGGGCCGCCGGCTGCAGCTGACACTGCACGACGCCCAGCTCACCAGCTCCGACGGCGACAGTCACCTCCTGTCGCTCGGCGAGTTCGCGGCCCTCTACCTCAGCGTGTGGAGTCCGGCGATCTGGGGTACCGACGTCGTGGGAGCGAAGTTCGCTCCCGACGCGACGGCGCCCATGCAGGCGCAGCCGTTCCGCTGGGACCAGGAGCTGCCGCCCTTCGTCGACGGCTCGCCTGACGAGGGCGCGATCGTGATGCCGCCGATCCACTTCCCGAAGCGTGTGGCCGGCCACCTCTACGTCGTGCCGAGGGAGAAGCCGGAGCCGGACCCCAGTGAGTTCGAGAAGCAGAAGTCGCTGCGCCGGGAGTTCGCGATCCTGCAGGAATTCCACCGCAATCTACCCAAGGTTCAGCGCGCCCTCGCGAACGTGCCGACGTACATGGTGCTCGACGACCATGACGTCACCGACGACTACTTCCTCAACCCGGTCTGGCGCACCCGCGTGCTCGGCCGGAAGCTCGGGCAGGCGATCATCGGCAACGGGATGATCGCCTACGCGCTGTTCCAGGACTGGGGCAACGACCCGGTGGCCTACGAGAGCGGTCCCAAGGCCCAGCTGCTGACGCTCACGCAGCGGCTCTTCCCACACGGCCTCGAGAAGGGGCCGGATCAGCAGGTGTTCCAGCAGATCGCGGTGCTGCTCGGGCACGACCAGCCGCTCACCCAGACGCCGGACGGCAAGTTCGGCTCGGCCAACCCGCCCCTCAAGTGGCACTTCACGATCGACGGGCCGAAGCACCGGGCGATCGCCTTCGACAACCGCACCCGACGCAGCTACGTCTCGCAGGCCGGGCCGCCTGGCAACGTGTCGGTCGACGCGATGGTCGACCAGATCCCGTTGCCCCCACTGCCCGCCAATCGGGAGATCCTCGTCGTCGTCGCGCCGCTGCAGGTCATCGGACCGCCGGTGCTGGACGAGATCGTCGCGCCGCTGTCCTACCGTGTCTTCGACGCGGTGCAGGCCAAGAAAACTTCCAGCCTGCTCGACCCGAGCAGCACGTCGGGCCTGCGGCAGATGACCGGCACCAACCCCGACGCGATCGAGGCGTGGGCGTTCGACGCCGAAACGTTCGAGCACCTGCTGAAGAGGCTCGAGCCGTACGGCCGCGTCGTGCTGCTCTCCGGCGACGTGCACTACTCGTCCGGGACCGTGATGAGCTACTGGAAGGGCAACGCGGCCCGACCGGCGCGATTCGCCCAGTTCACGTCCAGCGGCTTCAAGAACGTCATGCCGACGTTCATCACCTTTCTCGACCGCGCCGCGGGTTTCGCCCAGCAGCTGATTCGTCTCAACCTCGGCACCGAGCGCCTCGGCTGGGACCAACCGCTCGACGATATCGTGCTGTTCCCCCCCGGCACCAGCGAGCTCGATCTGGCGCCGGGGATGCGCTCGCGACT